>JAJXSS010000237.1 GCA_021784455.1 Planctomycetota bacterium | reverse complement strand
GCGGGTTTTTCGGCCTACGGCGCCAACCGCGCCGTCAATCTCGGCGGGGCGGCCATTCCGGTCACGGTGACCTGGGGGATGAACTACTTCGCCAACGGCAACACCAGCCTGATTCTCGCCTCGGCCCCCTCCAACGCCACCCTCGATTTTCAGAACCCCATCAATCTCAACGGCGCGGCCCGCACGATCCTGGTGGATGACGGCAGCGCCACCGTCGATGCTCGCCTCAGCGGCCAACTCAGTAACGGCGGCCTGACCAAGATGGGAGCGGGAACCCTGGAACTTACCGCCACCAATACCTATTCGGGCGCGACCACCGTCAGCGCCGGCGCTCTGCTGGTCAGCGGGGCCTTGAGCGGCGCTTCGGCCGTCGATGTGCTGGCGGGTGCGAATTTCACCTACAGCGGGGCATCGGCTCTGACCTCTCCGGTGACGCTAGACGGCGGCACCTTCGAATACAACTCGTCCAGCGCTTACAGCGGGGTGCTGACCTTCCACGGCGGCACCCTGGCCGGTTCGGGGAATCTGGGCAACAGCGCCATCACCCTCGATACCGGCAAGACCATCGCCCCCGGCAATAGTCCCGGGACGCTCCAGACCGGCAGTGAGACTTGGGCCGGTGGAGGGGCCTATCAGTGGCAGATCGACGACCTGGCGGGCGCCAAGGGGTCATCGCCCGGCTGGGACTGGTTGAGCATCCACGGCCCCTTGGCCATCACCGCTTCATCCACCTCCGGGCAGCAGTTCACCCTCACCTTGGAGGCCCTGGGGGCCTTGGCGGGCTGGAACCCCGGCGCGAACCATACTTGGACCATTGCCTCGGCCTCCGGCGGGCTGATGGGCTTCAACCCCGCCGACTTCGCCATCGACACTACGGCCTTCGCCGACAGCAACCCCCTGGATGGCGGCCACTTTGGTCTGCTGGCTTCGGGCAACGACCTGATCCTCGTGTTTTCACCTGTGCCGGAACCATCCACGTTGGCCGGCCTCGCTCTGGTTGCGGGTCTTCTATTTCCAAGGCCCGCCCGCGCGCGCTCACGGTACACCGCTCCCCATCTTTGATGTTGAGCCATGGAGATCGAATCATGTTGAGAATGAAACCAGGTGGATATCAGTTGACAGGGTTGGGAGTTGTCTTGTGGGCGGTGGCCATCGCTTCGGCCGCGACCGTCGCCCCCATGGCCGATGATTTCACAGGCCCGGCCCACAGCGTTCCCGACAGCGCCCGCTGGATGTCGGCCGTGCGCCCCAATGCCACGGTCACCGTTACCCAGGATGGGTCGAGCCACCTGGTGATGGACGTCACCGCCCAGCCGGGTAATAGCTGCGGGGCTGCGATCTGTTCGGTACGCAGTGATTTTGATTTCTTCCGGCAGCCTCTGACCGTTCAGTGGAAACTTGATGCCCTCACTGGATCGACTCGGACACCCGGCAATCCCGACCGCGTCACCTCGGATTCCAACCGGGCATTCTTGTTGATGGTCGATGGCCCGCAAGACAAGGCGACCGTCCGCGACATCGTGCCCGGCCGGGTCAAAACCAGCTTCGGCCTGGTGGTGGACCGGATCACCGATGACCAGGGCGCGGTCAGCTATGTCTTGCGTGTGGAACAGACCGTGCATGCCCAGGTCGGCAACAACGTGCTGTTCCTGGCCAGCAAAAAGCTCCGTGGCGGCGTTTTGCCGTCCCTGATTAGCGTGACCTTCGATCATGCCCCCAACGGCACGCAGCCGGACAAGGCGGTGCTGCGTGTGACGTTGAGCGGCGCGACCTTCACCGATGGCACCCCCACGCTGGCGGCGGTCAGCCGCGAGCTGAACGCCAGGTTCAATCCCGGCGTGCTCACGGCCTCGGCCTATCGGCAGTTTCATCTGGCCACCGGAGCCAGCAACAACGGCAACGCCCGCATTGGTACGACGGTCAAGATCGACAAGATTAATGTCCAGGAGGCCGGCCTTTCGACCGGCGAGGACTCCGGTCCTGGTGGATCAGGAAGGTGACGGTTGCTTGAATTCCGCCATGTAGCAACTTAGTAGGCCTTGGCCGGTGGCGGCGGTGAAGGCATGCCGAGGAATCCAGAGGATGATGCTGCAAAGGAAACCTTTACAAGGGCGTGGTTGGTTGATCGGGGCGTTAGGGATCGCATTTTCTACGGCGCTAGGCTGGGCGGCCCCCACGACCGCGGGACCGGCAGCCCCTCCTGTGTTGCCGGCGCGGATGCGCGGCGTGGCCATCCTGGCCTACGGCTTCACCCCCGAATCGGCCCGCCGCATGGCGGCTGACCACATCAACTGCGTGCGCTTGCAGATCGATGCCCGCCCCCTGGGCCATCCCGTGGCCCCGACGGCCGCTGATCCCCTCCTGCCTTATCGCCAGGATCTGGCGTTTCTCCACCAGACTCTGCCCCTGTGCGCCAAGCTGGGCCTTCATGTCATTGTCACGCCGGGCAACCTCTACGGCCGGAAACTGGATGTCTTCTGGAAGCAGGCCGATGATGCCCGCCGCTTCCGTGCCTACTTGCCCCAGTTCTGGACCGCCTTTGCCCGAGAGTTCAAGAACTATCCGGCCCTGGTGGCTTACGATGTGTTCAACGAGCCCAATTACCCGCCGGGGGGCCAGGGCATCTGGTACGACGACATGCTGCCCAACGCCATCGCGGCTATCCGCAAGATCAACCCGACCATCTGGCTGGTCGTCGAACCGGGGCCGTGGGCCTTCCCCGAAGGCTTCCAGACCATGCCCCTCGTGCATGATCCTTACGTCATCTACAGCTTCCACTGGTACTACCCCCACGGCTATACCCACCAGTACCTGCGCAGCCAGAACCTGGCCCAGATCCCGCGGGACCGGGTCTATCCCGGGGTGCTGCGCATGTTCTACGACAATCCGATTCACAAACCGGAATACTGGAACAAGCAAACCATGCAGCGTTACCTGCAGCCGGTGGTCGATTTCCAGCGCCAGCACCACGTGCGCATTCTGGTGGGGGAGTTTGGTGTCATCCGCTGGGCGCCAGGGGCGGCGCAGTGGCTGGCCGACTCCATGAGCCTCTTCGAGCAGCACGGCTGGGACTGGTGTGTGATTGGTTACCCCACCCCCTGGGCGGCCAACTCGCCGGATGGCTCGCGAACCTGGACCGGCTGGAACCTCAGCTACCCGGCGGCGGATCCGCGCATCATAGGTCCGTATCTAAGCGGCAAGACCAGTGATCGGATGCAGGTCCTGCAGCAGGGCTGGCGGGCCAACAGCGCCCAGATGCCCGTGCCACTGGACACGCGGCCGCCGGCACCCCGGCCCACCGTGAGTCATTGAACCGGCACCATCAACCTCACCACCACGCAGTCGAGCCCCGGCCCTGGGGACTTCCTATGGCTTTACCCTCTGATCGCCCCAATATTCTCCTGATCACCTCCGACCAGCAGCACTGGCGCACCCTGGGTTTCAACAACCCCAAGATCCAGACGCCCAACCTGGACCGTCTGGCCGGCCTGGGCACCCGCTTTGACCGGGCCTACTGCGCCAACCCCACCTGCACGCCCACGCGGGCTTCGTTGATCACCGGCATGTGGCCCAGCGCCCACGGCGCCTACACCCTGGGGACAAAACTCCCCGAGTCCACCCCGACGGTCGGACAGGTATTGCGGGCGGCGGGTTACCGCACCGCGCTCATCGGCAAGGCCCATTTTGAGCCCCTGGAAAGCACCGCTGAGGTCGACAGCAAGGAGTCCTATCCGCGTCTGCGCGATCTGGATTACTGGCGGACCTTCAACGATCGCTGCACCCCCTGGTACGGCTTCGAGCACGTCGAACTGGGACGCATGCACGGCGATGAGGGGCATGTCGGCCAGCATTACGCCCTTTGGCTCCAGGAGCAGGGACTGAGCCACTGGCGGGAGTTTTTCCAGCCGCGTCAGGACGGCATCCGCGATACCCCCCACGACGGGCGGCAGGCCCCGCCCCTGCCGCCCGGCCCGGGCTTTGGCTGGCGCACCGACATGCACTGGAAACTGCCGGCCCAGTACCACTACACCACTTGGACCGGCCTGAGGACCAATGCCCGGATCGAGGCGGTGGCCCGCGACGGCGTGCCGTTTTTCCTCTGGAGCAGCTATCACGATCCGCACCCGCCTTACTGCGTTCCCGAGCCCTGGGCCAGTCTCTACAACCCCGATGACCTGGACGACCAGGTTGGCGCGTTTCAGCCCGGGGAATTTGACCGCATGCCGCTGCCGCACCAGATGACACGTGACCCCCGCGCCGATTTCGGCCGCTTCAACGTGGATGGCCACTATACGCACGGCTATCACCCGCACTGGATCGACGGCGTGACCCTGACCCGCCGGCAGATGCGTGAAGCGATCGCCATCTACTATGGCATGATTTCCTTCATGGATGCCATGATCGGCACCACCCTGGACACATTGCAGCGCCTGGGCCAGCTGGATCGCACCCTGATCGTGTTTACCTCCGACCACGGTCATTTTCTGGGCCAGCACGGCTTGATCGCCAAAGGGCCCTTTCATTACGAGGATGTGCTGCGCGTGCCCATGATCGCGGCCTGGCCCGGCCGCATTCCCGCGGGTGGCCGCACCGACTCCCTCCAGACGCTGGTGGATTACGCGCCCAGCTTCCTTGAAGCCGCCGGCGTGGAGGTGCCTCTGTGGATGCAGGGCCACAGCCAACTCGCCGACTGGTGCGGCCGGCCGTCCCAGTCCCGGCGCCAGGCCGTCATCGTCGAAAACCATCACAACGGCGCGGCCGTACACCTGCGCACCGTGGTGACCAGCCGCTACAAGCTCACCGTGTATCGGGGGCGCCCGGAATGGGGCGAACTGTTTGATCTCCAGGCCGACCCCCACGAGCGCCAGAACCAGTATGACAATCCGGCCTTCGCATCGCTGCGGGCCCAACTCATGCAGCAGATGATTGATGCCGATCTGGAACGCGAGCCGGCGCCCAACCGCCGGGTCGCCGGCGCGTAACGCGCCTGGTCTGGCCGCCCCCATGCCATGGCAAACGGCAAAACTGGTGCGCCGTCCGCCTGACCGGCCCCTGGGCCGGGGATCCGGCCCGCTGGGACAGCGTTTTAATGCGCGAGAGTGCAGTGGTTCACGCCGATGCAACACTATCCCAGCCCGCGCGGGCGCGGCCGATTTTGGCCGGAATATCCTCGACCTTGGCCGTCATACGCGGGATTTGGGCTGCTGGTTGTGTTGGGGCAGGTAGCCCGTGATCGCCTCGATCAGCGCCCCTGCCCTGGGAAGGGCAGCACGACGGATCGCTTTGCGGGTACGCTTGGGGCGCTGCTTGTCCATGCCCCTCTACGCGGAATGCCGCAAGCATACGGAGAGGTTGCCGGCGTGTCTCAACTCCCGGGGAGGGCCACCGGGGGCATGCTCCTGCGTGACTTGCTGGTCTATTGCAGGGCATCATCCTCGCGCAGGCGGCGCTGGCCCGAGGGACGGGATGGGGCAGGAAGGATGGTGGGCGGGGTTTCGCCGATTCCCTCCATGCGGCTCAGCAGACGCCGGCGCAGGATCTGACGCACGGGCTCGTGGGACTGCATATCGATGAGGTTGTGCAGTTCGTAAGGGTCGTACTGAAGGTCATAAAGGAAGGCTTCGGCGTAGGTGTGGGCCGCGCCGGCCCGGGTCTGGGCGTCGGCCGGGGCCATCACGCAGTATTTCCAGCGTTGGGTGCGGATGGCCCGGCCGCAGCCGTCCTCGCTGATCTGCACGAACACTTCTTCGGGCCAGTCCTCCCGCTGACCCCGTAGCAGCGGCAGGATGGATCGGCCCTGCATGGCAGGGGGCACGGGGAGGTGGCAGGCATCCAGGAGGGTGGGGGGCAGGTCCACCAGCGACACAAGCTGGGACACGCAGCCGCCCCCTTCAAAGCCCGGCCCGCACAACAGGGTGGGCACGCGGATGGAGGATTCGTGGCAACTGCGCTTGTACTCCGAATTGCGGGTTTTGAAGTGGCAGCCGTGGTCGGAGGTGAACAGCACGATGGTGTCCTGGTCCAGGCCCAAGGATTTGAGGGCATCCAGCACGCGGCCGAAGGCCTCATCCAACCGTTTGACCATGCCGTAATAGCCGCCCAGATGGCCGTGAGCTGAGCCGCCGCAGAGGATAGGCTCGCCGGGGCGGCGGGCGGCTTCATGCAGGGGCAGGGCGGCCAGGTCCGGGGGGATCCAGCGGCCGGTGTAGCGCTGGCGGTAGCCGTCGGGCGGGGGATAGTCATCCCGGTCGTTCTGGAAGTGGGGTTCGATGAAGGACATCATCAGGAAGAACGGCTGCTCCTGGTGGCGCTGCAGGAAGCGGATGCCGGCATCGGCCAGGGCATCAACGCGGTAGCCTGGCAGGGTCACGGGCTGGTTGTCGTTGTCGTAGAGGATGGTGTGATATTCGTCGACGGAAAACTCGAGGGCCTCGACGCCGAGCCATTCCTGATACCCGCCGCGGCGCTCGGCGGGCACGATCCCTCCGCTATCCCAGGAGTGGGAAGCCGCCCCCAGATGCCATTTGCCGATGTAGCCGGTGTGGTAGCCGGCGGCATTGAACAGGCCGGCCAGGGTGACGGCGTCGTCCTGCAAAGCCAAGCCATTCTGCCAGACGCCGGTATTGGTGGCATACAGTCCGGTTTGCAGGCAGGCGCGGGCGGGGCCGCAGACCGGTTGGCAGGTGAAGCAGTGGCCCAGGTGGGTGGCCCGGCGAGCCACGCGGTCGAAGTTGGGCATCAGGTCGAGCGGATTGCCGTGCAGGCCGCTGGTATCCCAGCGCTGCTGATCGGTGAAGAAAACCACTACGTTGGGCTGACGGCGAGGTGGGTTTGGCATTCACAATCTCCGGTGCGACCCTCCGGGAAGGGGTCGCCTAGGGGGTGGGGGGCAAGGATTTCGAGCTTCACAGTTTAATATGGAACGCTTGGGCGGTGTGAGGGGGGAGACGCCAGCGTTGTTCGCGCAGATTCGGGAGGGGTTGGTCCGTCCAGAAATTCGTCCAGCGTCCGGCCACGGTCCCCTCGAGCTCCTGCTCATGCGGGTGGTCTTTCAGGTTGAACAGGCCCAGTAGGTACCCCTCGGCCGTGGGGGCGCAGACCACGGGGGTCAGCTCGGCTCCGGGTGTCAGCAGGTTAAGCAGCCGGGCCCGCCCGGCCACGGGGGGGGGCGTCCAGCAGATGCCG
>JAJXSS010000236.1 GCA_021784455.1 Planctomycetota bacterium | reverse complement strand
CTGCTCCGGGGACGGATTGAACCCCTCGGCCCGCATTTCCTGCAATCCAAGACCTTCTTCTATTTCTCAGGTATTGCTTTGGCCGATGCCTTGATGCTGGTCTCCGGGCCCCGGCGCCAGACCACGCTCTACCTGCCCCATCGCGATCCGCACAAGCACCCCGAAGAAGCGGGACTCGGGGTGGAAGACGCCCCCGAAATCAAAGCGGCCACCGGCGTAGACGAAGTCTGTGATCGAGATCTGCTGGGATCCCATTTGCAGGCGGTCCAGATCCTGTATGTGCAGGACGCAGAAGATGAACTGCCGTGCCGCACCCGGTTTGAAGCTGCGGCACTTGCCCAGCACCGCAAGGCCGACCCCTGGGATGGCCGCCCGTCGGACAGCGAGCATTTCCTGAGCTTGATCAGAACGCAGCGCCCGGATATCCAGATTGAAAGTTTGACACCCCTGGTCAGTGAAATGCGCAGGGTCAAGAGCAAGGCCGAGATCGCGGTGATGCGCCGCGCCGGCTACCTGTCCGCTCTGGCAACCACGGAAGCCATGCGGATGACCCAGGCCGGGCTGGTGGAGCGGCAACTGGCGGCCATCGCAAGCTACATCTATCTCACCCACGGCGCTTCCGGCGAAGGCTATCCCCAGATCATTGCCGCGGGGGACAACATGCAGTTTGGCCACTATTCGCGCCTCGATGCCGTGCTGGCCGATGGCGATATCGTCCTGATGGATACCGCTCCGGACTACGGCTATTACACCAGCGACATCGGGCGTATCTGGCCGGTGAACGGCGCCTACGCGCCGTGGCAGCGTGAACTCTATGGGTTCATCACCACCTACCACAAGACCCTGCTGTCCCTGCTCAAGCCGGGTCTCCTGGCCGCGGACATCGTCCGGCAGGCGGCCAGCATCATGGCCAGGGTCCTCGCCAGGACCACCTTCTCCAAGACAATCTATCGCCAGGCAGCCCAACGCGCCCTCGAGGCCCAGAACCCCCTGTCCCATCCGGTCGGATTATCGGTTCACGATGGCTCCCCCTACAAGCATAAGCCGCTGGAACCGGGCGTCGTGCTTTCCGTGGATCCCATGCTGTCGGTGCCGCAGGAGCACCTCTACATCAGGAGCGAGGATACGGTCGCCATCACCGAGGACGGCATCGAAAACCTGACCGGCCTGGCTCCCCTTACCCCCGACGACATCGAAGCGACCATGCGGGAGCCGGGGCGTTTTCCGTTATACGACACCGCACAGGCATGGCATCCCGGGCGGAAAATGCCCGCCCCTCATGCCCCGGGCCGCCTGTGAACACCCCTCGCCCATCAGATTTTCGCTGAGGTTGACGTCGCAGGCGGCGGGCCGGGGGCGCCCGAAATGCACGTGGGCTCACGTTCCATCCGGTCTGCCGCCCGACGATGCGCGGCGGGGCGCGGCCGCAGGCCCGGCTGCGGGGGCGGGGGCGAATACGCTTTCACAGTCTCCAGGATCTGCTATACCGGCCGACCCTCGATCACGCTCGTTTCGACCGGCGTGGACACAATCTGGGTCAGGCTGAACCCCGCGGCCGCCAAAAGCCGGCGGTACTCCTCCTGCGTCCGTTCGCGACCGCCCGGCAGCACCAGCATGGTCAGGTCCAGCAGCTTGCCGAAGGACGGCTCGTTGCCCGGCCGGATCACCGTTTCCACCACCAGCACCCGCGCCCTTGCATCACACGCCTGGCGCACATTGCGCAGGATCTGCACCGCCCGCTCATCCTCCCAATCGTGCAGAACATGCCGCAGCAGGTAGGCGTCGGCCCCGGCCGGCACCGCACTGAAGAAATCCACGGCCGCAAGCCGACAGCGTTCGCCCAGCCCGGCCGCCCCCATCGGATCCCGGGCCCGGTCCACTACCTCTGGCAGATCGCAGAGCAGGCCCCGTAGACGCGGATACTGCCTCAGCACGGCGCGGAGCAGGCCGCCATTGCCGCCGCCCACATCGGCCAGCACCCCGATCCCGCTGAAGTCGTACGCTTGCAGCATCGCCTCCGTTTCCCGCCCATGAATGCCCGTCATGGCGGCATCGAAGATCGCCGCCTGCTCCGGGTGCTTCTGCAACCAGGGAAAGACCGGTTGGCCGTGAAGCTTCTCAAAGGCCGGCTGGCCGGTGCGCACACTGTGCAGCAGATGACCGTAGGCCTCGTAGTGTTCGTCCCCCGCCATGACCGTGAAGGCCCACATCGATTCAGGCCGGTCCCGGCGCAGCAATTCCGCCATCGGCGTCATGCCGAAAACACCCTCGTCCTGCTCGGCGAAGACCCCCACGCTGGCCAGCGCCCGCAGCAGACGGTACAGCGATCGGTCATCAGTCTGCGTCTGGCGGGCCAGTTCCGCCACGGTTTGCGGGCCGCGCGCCAGCCGATCGGCCAAGCCCAGTTTCGCCGCCGCGTGGATGGCGGCCGACACCCAGTAACCCGTTACCAGGCGCAGCAACTGCTCCTCCGGCCCCGGCCCCGTGGCCGGTGTGGCTGCCCCCGCAATCGGCCGCGCCAACGCCCCGCGGTCGCTGGTCCGGGCGGCTCCCTTTATGCTTGGCGATCCGCCGGCTGTGGTTTCCAGGCTGCGCATGTGTGTCTCCTTTAGGAGGTATTAGCGCCAGTGACAGAAGGGATCCTTGTGGCCGCCGCCGGCTGCGCCGCCACCCGCGGCATGTGCACCACCAGCCCGATCCGGCCGACGATTGACGGATGCTAGGCCCATCCCCTTTCAAGGCAATAATGAACCCGCGGGCTCTTGACAGCGCGCCCTACAAGCCGAATAAAGGCGAGTCAGATACCGCTAAAACACCTGAAACCGAACTTAGGTTGAGGACCCCCCTACAGGACAGGATGAGAGGCGGTCGTGATTCCCCCCGCCCCGCTCAGCCCCATTTCTGCCACCTATCTCAAACCGGCGGGGCATCAACGCTGTTAGCTCTTCTTAAATTTCGCTTGGAAATCCAGGTTGCTCCCCCTACAATCGATGCGAGCGAATCAGTCGCGATGGGGTTTGGGTTCTGTAAACTTTCTTTGGAAGGGAGAATGCCATGTCACGTTGCGGCCTGTCACGTATTGGCACTGCATCGGTACTGTTGACGGTCTTCGCCGTGGTGGTTTCGATTCAATCCGCCCAAGCGATCGTCCTGGGCGGCCCCAATATCACCGGCCAGGTGACCCCGGTGGCGGGGGGTTACCGCTACGACTACACCATCGACTACTCCAACAGTATCCTGCCCAGCGTGATAACGCCTAGCGCGTTCGTAGGGTATCCCGTCACCGGTCTGTCTTTGCCCTTCTACAATCTGGCTCCAGCCGCCTCGGACATCCAGATGCCCAACCCCGCCATCAGCCCGGGGTGGACTGCCTTCTTCGGCCCTGCCAACCCCCTGAACTGGAGCTATGACCCCCTCCTGGATCCCAACGCCGGCACGTATGATGCGCCCGACACCGCCTTCATCGCACCGCCCTACGTCCTCAACTGGTCCGGGGGCATCGTGCTTCCAGGGCAAGTCGTCAGCGGCTTTTCCTTCATCAGCCCGTACGCACCGGCCAACGGCCCGGTCGATGTAATCTTCGGAGGCTTGCCGGGTGAGATGCAGGCTGCCGATCCGCCTCTGCCCAACTCCCCCAACTCGCCTTTTGCCCAGCCCGGGGCTGTGCCTGAACCCCTGAGTGCCTCTCTGGGCGCCCTGGGTCTGGCCGCCCTGGCCCTGACAACCACTCGTCGCCGGGCCGCCTGACCCTCGGAAGCAGGGCCATCACAGCGTGCCAAAACCGCGCCGTTCGGACCCAGCCGAACCGGCCGGGCGGGAGAAGGTTGTTTTCACTGTGGTCCGTTTCAGGCCGCAGATGCAGTCTGAGCCTGGCACCTCCCTGGGCACCCCATATTGTCGCTCCGGCCGCCTGCCGGAAGCACGCGTAGCAGACTCTGCGTCACACTCGGGTGCCACCGACCGGTCCGGTTTGTTCACAGCAGCACCGCCGCTGGCCGCACGGCCCACTCGGCCGCGGTGTTGTCCGGGGCCAGCGCCGGGTTCCACCAAACACCGTCAGTTCCTCGGCGTGTTGGCGCAGGCGGGCCGCGATCCGATGGGCATCCGGCTCCTGCCACCAGGTCCGCGGGTAAGTTCCCGCAACCGCTCCTCCAGTCGCCGCCCCCGCAATTCGTAGGCTCGGGCCGGCGGCGCGTGGACATGCCCATCCTGGCCTGGGGCCTGATGCCCAACCATTGGCGCCTGGGGCAGGAAGCTGCGCCGTGTGGAGGCCAGTCCACTGCGGGCGAAGTTGGTGAAGCGGGCCCGGGACTGACCCTTCAGCAGTCTGTGGGCGGCGGAAGTGTCCGGCCGACTGGCGGCGGCAACGGAAGGGGCCGGGGGTGCGGCGCCCGGCCGACTGGGTTCAGCAGGGGAATCGTTCGCTGGGGCGGGCGGAATTGGTACACCCCACCCTCCAGACTCATGAACGCCCCCGCCAAATCAGATTTCCTACCGGCCAGCTTGTCGGCTCGCCACCCCCCCTCAATCTCGTATCACCAACCGCACCGGGAGCGCCCCATTCATCAACGGTACCTGCCTGGCGCCCCGCAACCCCAGGGCCGGGATCGGCCCATCCGCCGCGGCCAGCAGGGCCACCCGCCACCGCGCGTAGCGTTCGCGGATCATCCGCCCCACGCCGGCATAAATCCCCGGCAATTCGCCCTGCCCGAGCCGCTGGCCGTGGGGCAGATTCGCCACCAAGAGACCGTGATCGGCCGGCGGGGCCAGCGCCTTAAACGCCCCCGTCCGGAACGTGATGTACTTCTCCACCCGCGCCCTGAGCGCCCCGCGGCGGGCCAGGTCCACATACTCCGGCCGGATATCCCCGGCAAACAACGGCGCCCGCGGCTCGATCCGCTTGCCCGCCCGCAGTTCATCCGCCACCTTCCGCCACAAGCCCCGGTCAAACCCCGCCAGATGCTCGAGAGCGAAATCATCCTTGCCCCGGTGAATCAGCACCGCCTTGTTCAGCGCGATGTAGGCCGCCTCGATGATGATGGTGCCCGACCCGCACATGGGATCCAGCAGCGGCTCGGTCCCCTCGTAACCCGCCAGGAGCAGCAACGCCGCGGCCAGCGTTTCCTTGAGCACCGCCGGATGCCCGTTCAACCGCCAGCCACGCTTATGCAACGCCCGCCCGGCCGTGTCCAATCCCAGCGTGCACACTCCGTTGCGCAAGTGGGCCACAATCGTCACCGCATTCTGAGCCTGCGGTCGATACGCCGGTCCCCCGCCCCCGGACGTTCTGCCCGGGGTCTCACTTCCGGCGGCGGGAGCGACACTTCCGTGGGTCTGAGCAACACTTCCGGGGGTGGGGACAGGAGGGACACTTCCCAGGGCGAAACGCGACATCACGGCCTGGGCCACAGCATCCGCCACCGGCCCTTGCCCCAGCCCCTGTCCCGCCCGGTCGGTGAGGATCGTCTGCACCATGAAGGGCCGGTGCTTCCGTAGCCACAGTGTCCAGTCGATCCTCTGGACCTGCTGTGCCAGTTCCGCCACCGAGCCGGCGGGCACCTCCGCCACCACCCTTTGAATCCGGCTGGCCGTACGCAGCCACAAATGGGCCCGGTAGCCCGTCGCCAGATCCGCCGCAAACGCCACCCCCCGGTGGAGCGGCGTGATCGCCTCGACCCCCAGCCCGGCCAGTTCCCCCACCAGCACATCCCGCGTTTCCCGCGGGCACGTGGCCAACCAGCGCGGCTTGCCTGTTATCTGTTCCGTAGTCATAGGCTGGAGGCAAATTCTACTCCATGTGCCCTCGTTCCCCGACAGACACAAGTTGTTGTCAGGAGCACGATCTCCTCGGCCCGTAGGCCCGGTATCTGCTAGCCGAGGGCAACGCCCCCGGCCACCGGCGCCCCTTTCCGTAGTCAACCCTGAAAGGGTTGCATAGACGCGTGGCTCAAGCCGTCGGAAAACACGCCCCCGACCCCTCCCTCTTCACCTTCCTTTTCCTCTGAGCCCTGAAGATGCAGTATCTCCACGCGCCCCTGCACATCGCTGGGCTAAGTTGAAATGCGCCCGCGGAAACAGACCAAAGCCCGGCGGCTACGGCCGTCGCGGTGCCCCACCGTAGAGCATGCCGCCCGCCGTCCCGGCCGGGTGAGGCGGGCGGTCAGGATTTGCGTAAACCGCCTTCGAGCAGATCCTGAAACGCCGGGGAGATCTCGTTGCCTTCCACCAGGTCGGCCAGCAACCGGCTGCCCACCGCCGCCGGAGCGAACACCAGGTCCGCCCGGGCCAGGCGCAAACGCCGGATGGCCCGGACCGTGCTGGCCACCGCCAGCACGCGCAGGTTGGGGTTCAGGTCCTTGGCCACCAGCGAGATAAAAGCATTTTCGCCATCGTCCTCGCGGGCGGGGATCACCATGCGGGCGTGCTGGATGCCAGCCTGCCGCAACACGGCGTCGTTGGTCGCATCGCCTTCCACCACGGGATGCCCCCCCTCGCTGGCGGCGGTCGCCGCCGCCGTGGCCGTGGCCACAATCTGGACGAAGGGCACCCCGCGGCGCTTGAATTCGCGGGCCGTGTTACGGGCGACGGCGCCTTCGCCCGCCAGAATCACATGATCCTTGAGGTCCATGGCTTTTTCCTTGGGATTGAACCAGCGCTCAAACTCACCGGAAATCTTCGGACCCAGCGCCGAGGCGATCGCGCTGGCGAACACGCCCAGGCCGACCACCAGCAGCGACACCACAAACCAGCGGGCCTCGGGCTTCACCGGCACGATGTCGCCGTAGCCGACGGTGGATAGGGTTTCGATCGTGAAGTAGCACGCCTGGCTCAAGCTGTCGATGGGGGGCTTGAAACCGCTGCCCAGCAGCCGGCTGCCCACCGCGCCATAGGTCAGGATGGCGAAGATGCTGCTCAAGGAAAACAGGAGATTGGCCAGGGCCGTGCGATGGGTGAAATGATGCCGCGTCCACCACAGGACCCCCAGCAGCAGGCCCTGCAGGCCCAGACTCACCCCCCAGTTTCTCTGGGCCACATTGACGCCGACCGTGATGATCAGCAGCCAGACCGCCAGCGTCCAAGCAAAGCTGAACCGCCGCCCCAAACCCAGGCCGGCCACCAGCAGCATCAGCCCCAGAATCACCTGGGCCGAGCCCCCCAGCGCCGACAGCGAATCGGCAAGGCTGTTGAGCGC
>JAJXSS010000235.1 GCA_021784455.1 Planctomycetota bacterium | reverse complement strand
CTGTGCCCAGGCCATGGGAAGGGCCGGTTCGAAGGAACTGGAAAGGCGGCAGGAGGCCCCTTTGTCCAGGGCCTGGCTGATACGCAGCGCCAGTTCCGTGACGTGCAGGCAATAGCGGGCCGACAGGCGGGGGGGGCGGTGTTCGCGCACGGCCAGGGCCAGATCCGCCACCCCGCGGCAGAAATCCATCGGGTGGCCGTGCCGGATCCGGATGGAGCCGGCGGCGGCTCGCGGGAGCCGGCAGCGCCACTTCCAGGGGCACATGACCGTGCGCCGGCGAATCGTGAGGCGGCGGCGGAGATACACCGGTGCGCGGTAATCCCAGCAGTCGGGCACCTGAAGGATGCCCTCATCGCCGATGATCCGCAGGGAGCGGTCGCGGGGCGCCACGGTGCTGCACGTCAGGCGGGCGACGACACCCGATGCGAAGCGGAGGCAGGCCACGGAGAAGTCCGGGCCAGGGTCTCCCGCAGCGGCGTCCGCCAGCTTGTCGGGTACCAGGCAGGCGCTAAAGGCAGTAACCTGCCGCGCGGGGCCAAAAAACGCCGGCAGCCAGCTCAGGTAGTAGCCCGCGTGCTCGATGGTGCTACCGACTGCGAACTCGTCCTTGTAGGGCCAGGGAGCGCCCGAGGCACTCCGCCAGCGCCGGTAGGGCATGCGGTGCACCAAACCATCTTCCATCTCCGCGTAGACCAGTCGCACACGCCCGATACGCTGCTGGCGCAGTGCCTGCCAGACGGTTTGGGCTGTCTCGCCCAGCAAGCTGCACGGCGCGGCCGACAATTGCCGTCCCTGGGCCAGGGCCAGTTCCACCAGGACGCCGGCTTCCTGGACGTCCATGGCCAGGGGCTTTTCACTATAGACGTGTTTGCCGGCCAGTAAGGCCGCCCGGCTCACCTCGAAATGGCTGGCGGGATTGGTCAGGTTAAGCACGATGTCAATCTCAGGGTCATCGAGAAGCTGCCGCAGGGATCCACAGCAGCGAACCCCGTGATAGCGGGCGAACGCCTGCGCTCGCGCCGGGTCACGGTCCGTCACGGCTGCCAGATGCAGTTCAGGGTGCAGCGGCAGCGTGTCAGCGTAGAAGTCCGCGACGAAGCCACATCCGACAATGCCGATCGAGGTGGGGTCCATGGGCTCAGAGCAGCGGGTGCGGAGGCTAAACCGAGCGGTCCACCGCCGTGACGACTGCGTTGGGCGCCGGGTGCTTGTACTCGATTAACGTGCTGGGCCGGCCGAATACGCGGCCGCGCCAGTAGCGAAGCTGGCCGAACATCCGGGGAAACTTGCTGGCCGTGCAGTAGGCCGCGTACCAGCGAGCCTCCGAGGGGGACGCGCGGCTTCGGATCGATCGGTAGGCGCGGACAAGTGGCAGGCTATAGAGTGCCACGGACAGCAGTCCCGGCGGGCCCGCGAGCACAGTAGCCGCCAGAATGACCAAGGGCATGGCCGCGCCCCAGAACCAGTCCCGCTGTGTCTCACGCACGCGATGCCGGCAGGCACTGCGGCCGTGCAACGCGGCTCCCTCGGCGGTGGCATATCCACCGCGCAGTTCTCTCTTCCACCATTGGCTGAAATGCAGCATGGCGGCATCATGCCAGCCCACGTCGGTGTCCAGACCCAGGATGCGCCATCCCCTGTCCCGGAGGCGCACACACAGCTCGGGCTCCTCACCGGCCACGAGACGCGGGTTGAATCCCCGCACCTGCTCGAAGGCCGCCGTCCGCATCATCACGATGCCTCCGCATTCCTGCCGGTTGCCTATCGGGGTGTTCCACTCGAGGTCACACAGCCGGTTATAGATGGAGGCTTCGGGGTAGCGCTCGCGGATGCGGCCGGTCACGATCGCAATATCCGGATGCGCGGCCAGCGTGGCCTGGGCGCCGGCCCACCAGCGCGGATTGATCTCACAATCCCCATCCACGAACTGGATCCAGCGTGGCGGGGGGTCCAGGCGGCTCAGGGACTCGAAGCCGGCGTTGCGGCCGCGGGCGGCGGTAAACGGGGCCGAGCGGTCCAATTCCACTACATTCACGCCGTGGACGCGGGCCACGGCCACACTGTTGTCCGTGGATCCCGAATCGACGTAAACCACGCGGGTCCACGGCTGGATGACCGAACGCAGGCAGGAGGGCAGCCGGCTGGCCTCGTTGCGGCCGATGACCACCACACCCACGGCGTCCGGCGGGACCGGCGGCGCCACCTTCTGCAGCATCAGGGCATAGGTCCGGGCATGGCGGAAGAGGTAGGGGGCCTGGCCGATAACCCCGCGCCAGCACCGCGGGCGATAGAAGGGCACGCTCAGCCGCAGCAGCAGGCGCTTCAGGCTGCGACCCCGCTCATCACGGCGCCATTGGTGCCAGTTGCCCAAGTCGATGGCGCGGCTGTGCACGAGGCGGGTTGAGGGAAAATGCGCCGCCGCGCTCTGAAGGGTCGGTCGGAACATGGTATCGACGGGTTCGGCGTGAAAGGGGTAAGCCATGGGACCGGTCACCAGCAGGTGGCCACCCTCCGGCACCAGCTCCGCGACGGCGCGGGCCAGATCAAAGCGTCTGGGCACATGTTCCAGAACGTTGCCGAGAATCGCAGTCCGAATGCGCAGCCGGCAGCGCAGATCGGCCAGGAAGGCCGCATTATCCAGGTCGCCGACAATATCCACCCCCGGAGCGTCGAGGCGGTCCAGGTGCCAGATCGGCCCGCCGCGTCGGCGCAGCGGCGCAAAGATGTATTGCTCGATGTACGGCTGCGTGCACGTTCGGAATTCCAGGCTGCCAGAGCCGATGTCCAGCACGGGAAAGAGGTCCTCGGCCGGGATCTCCGCGAGGCGCGCCCCGATCCATTGGGCTTCCAGGTGGTTCATGGCGGTTGGGTCGAAGGCTTGTCAAGGGCCCTGCGGGGTCGGGCGTGGCGGCACCGGGGCGGGCAAGGGAACCGCGGTCCGGTGTGCCCCGATGGGGGCAACGGGCGCGGGCTGCGTGGCCCGAGGCACCGCCAGATAGTCCGCTGATGGGTAGACCGCCCAGGAGCGCTGGCCCGGCCGCAGCAGCGTCCAACCCAGGAGTCGCTTGCCGATCCGCAGCACTTCATAGTCCAGAGCTTCAAAAAAGCGGCGCAGGGGATCCCTGGGATCGCTCAGGTCGTCATGGTGCTCAAACACGATCGCTCGGGGCCGGAAGCGCTCCAGCAAGCCGTGCAACCCCTGGAGGACCTGGGTCTCGTGGCCCTCCACGTCAATCTTGATGAGGTCCACGCGATCGAGCCCGCTGCGGGCCATCACCTGATCGCCAGCGATGCGTTCCACCGGGACGGCCCCGGGCGGCCGGGCGGCGCTGACCAGGTGGCTGGCCCCGCGGTTGCCTGCTGGGACCACCATGGCGCCCGGGCCGACTTCATTGGACACGGCGGCGCGGAGGGCCACGGCTCGTGATCCGCCCGCGCCCGCGACGTTCCGGGTCAGCAACTCGTGGACTTCCGGTACCGGCTCGATGGCGGCCAGGCGGCACGCCGGCAGCCGTTTCAGCAGGGCGCAGCTTACGTAGCCCACGTTGGCCCCGATATCCAGGATGCGATCATCGGGCCGGGCGAAGTTCAGCAAGACTTCGACGCAGGTGGGATCGAACTGGCCGGTCAAGTACAGGTGGCGGCCGATGTGATCGTTGGCGAAAAAGGTCATGTCGGCGCCTTCCACCGTCCGGCGCGTGAGCGTCATTTCCGCAAATCGCAGGCGGCTCAGGGGCGTATGGTCCACCAGCCGGCCGTGCAGGCGGGTCAAGGGCATCAACTTCACCAGCACGCGTGCCAACGCAGGAACGAGGTGTGCCATGGCAAGAGCCTTTGCGGACAACGATGGATCATCCCGGGGACGCGGCTCAGGCCGGGAATGGTCCCGGGGGACCCCGCGACGCACGTGGCCCCGGGGCGAGTCGGAAACAGCCAGACCCGGCCGGGACGGCGCGGTCAGAACATTTCGTAAATGTAGGAGGCCACCGTGGCTTCCTGTTCCGTGTGCTGGAAGTGCCGTGCCAGCTTGACCAACTCGCGGCCCAGTCCCTCCAGCGGGGTACCGGCCCAAGCCTGCTCCAGGGCGTGTATGGCCTGTTGCTCGTCCCCCAAAGGAATGCAGAAATCGTCCGGTGCCATGACCTGGCAGGGGCGGCTGAGGAAGTACGTGTCGTCCGCATCCCCGATGCCCCGCTCGAGCCAATCCATCTCCCTCAGCCGGGCCAGTGGGATAATGTGCCTGCGGTAGAACCGAGTCAGGGCACCTTTCTGGGCGGCGTTAATCGAGGACATATTCTTGCCTCCAGTGCGCGTTGTCCTGAAAGACGGGCTGATTCCGCTTTTCCAGCACGCAATTCTCCATCACCAGCAGGTCCATTTGCGTGCGCATGAAGCAGCGGTAGGCATCGGCGGGGGAACAGACGATCGGCTCGCCACGCACGTTGAACGAGGTATTAACGATTACGCCGGAGCCGGTAAGCGTCTCGAACTCTTTAAGGAGCTGGTAATAGTCGGGTTTGGCTTGGGCATCTACGGTCTGCACCCGGGCGCTGTAATCCACATGGGTGACGGCGGGGATGTCGCTGCGTACGGCGTTTACGGCCGGGATCAAGTCGTCGCCGCGGAACGTCGGCATGGGCAGGCAGCGTTCGCGGCGGACCGGGGCCACCAGCAGCATGTAGGGGCTGTCCTGATCGAGATTGAAGTAATCAGCGCAGCGCTCCCGCAGCACGCTGGGGGCGAAAGGCCGGAAGGACTCCCGGAACTTGATTTTCAGGTTCATCACCGACTGGGTGCCGGGATGCCGGGCATCGCCGAGGATGGATCGGGCACCCAGGGCGCGCGGGCCAAACTCCATCCGCCCCACCATGTAGCCGACGATTTTGCCCTGATTCAGCGCATGGGCCACGAAGCGGGCTCGTTGCTCGTCACTCATCTCAATGAAGGGATACTCCCGGCTTTCCAGGAATGCCTTGATCTCGTTGTTGGCGAAGCGCGGGCCCAGGAAGGCCCCCTGCATACCGTCGCGATCCGGCTCAGGCGCCGGCCGGGGCAGCCCAAAGTGCGCATGGGTGGCCATCAGGGCCGCCCCGATGGCTCCGCCGGCGTCTCCCGCCGCCGGCTGGACCCACAGCCGATCGAAGATACCCTGACGCAGCAATTTGCCGTTGGCGACACAGTTGAGGGCCACCCCTCCGGCCAGGCACAGGTTGGCCTTGCCGGTGATCTGCCGCAGATGCCGCGCCAACTTGAGCACAACCTCCTCCGTGACCTGCTGGATGGAGGCGGCCATGTCCATCTCCCGCCGTCCGATCCGGGACTCCGGCTGGCGGGCCGGACCGCCGAAGAGGTCGGCGAAAGCCTCGTTGGTCATCTGCCGCGAGTGGGTATACGCGAAGTACTTCATGTTCAGGCGGAAGGAGCCGTCCTCCTTGATGTCGATGAGCTCCTGGCGGATGAGATCGGCGTGGATCGGCTTGCCATAGGGGGCCAGACCCATGAGTTTGTATTCGCCGGAGTTCACTTTAAAGCCGCAGAAGTGCGTAAAGGCACTGTAGAGCAGCCCCAGAGAGTGGGGGAAGCGAATGTCCTTGAGGATGCGTACGCGGGCGCCTTCACCTACGCCCAGAGCGGTGGTGGCCCACTCCCCTACCCCATCGATGGTCAGGATCGCGGCTTCCTCAAACGACGACACATAAAAGGCGCTGGCAGCGTGAGAAAAGTGATGCTCACAGATAAGGACCGGTACCTGGGCGTGAAGCTCCTTCCGGATTAACCGCTCCATAAAGAGTTTGCGGCTCAGCCATCCAGGAGCCGCCGCCAACCAGCTCTCGAGGCCCCCGGCCCCGGCATGCACCAGCGTACGCATAATGCGATCCAGCGACAGCACGGGATTGTCATAAAACACCGCCGCGCTCAGGGCCTCGGGCTCGATGCGTGCCTCCTCCAGGCAGTACTGGATGGCATGCACGGGGAAGCGCGGATCATGCTTGCGGCGGGTGAAACGCTCCTCCTGGGCTGCGGCCACGACCCTTCCGTTGCGCACGATGGCTGCGGCGGCATCATGGTAGAGCGCGGAGATGCCCAGAACATAGAGCGGATCAGAGCTGCGCAGCGTGCCAGCGTTCATGATGACTCCTTACGCAGGGGACCAGGGCGTCGGCCACAACCTGGTGGCCGCGGGCGGTGAGGTGCGGATCCGTGGGGAACTGGCAAGCCCGCCGCTGCCGGGGCGACAATCGCCAGAAGCCCGGAACGATGTCTACCACCTCGAGGCCGGGCTCGCTGGCCAGTTCGGCGAATCGGGCCCGATACCCGTCGCAGCGGAGATGGCGGTAGATGTGGCCGGGCGTGGGCAGGGGCGCCAGGACGACGGGGGCCGTGGACTCGCGGGCCCAGTTCAGGAGGATCGCCTTCATCAGCAGCCAGGCCGGATGGCCGGGGTCTTCGTACTCGATCGGATCGCAGATGCCGCGCAGGCGCTGGACCAGGCCTCGGAAGCGCGGGTAGCGGTCGAACACCGGCCGGGCCAAACGGCTGAGCGTTCGGCGCAGGGCGCTCTTGCCGCTGCTGGTGGCAGCGATCACATCGGCGTACGGATTGTCGACGGGCTCGACCTGCCGCGGCACCGGCGTGTTGTGCAGGGTGAGTCGGCCGGCCTCGAGGCTGAAGTACGGTTTGGGCCGGCGCACGTATCGCCCGTCCGTGCCCTGCAGGGTGATGCGGGAGGTGGTGATGTTGCGGCGCAGGTTCTCCACCAGGGGGCAAATCAGCAGCAGGTCATAGGCCATGTCGCGGCAGAATTCGCGGAAGGCCAGATATTGCTGATCGGTCCCCGACCCCGGCAGGCCGAAGTTGAGCACTTCGGTGTTCGGCAGGGCGGCTTCGAGCCTGTCGCCGTAGCGCTGGCCGTTGCTGACCCCGTCTCCGGCGGTATAAGAGTCGCCGAACAGGAGCACGCGGAAGTGTCCGGCGGGCTTGGCCGCTGCGGCCTCATGGTCGCAGCGGAATCCGGCCTGATTGCAGTGGATCAGGTAGCCGCCGCTCTCATGGCTGACGCGGGCGGTCATCTGGGGGATGAAACGGTATCCCAGCACCGGGTGGTATTCGAAGATGTTACGCCCCAAGGGATACTCTCCGAGTCGGGTGGGGACCTGCATCCCGGGCCGGGCCGTCAGGCGGCAGGATGATGCGTGCGGGAACGCCCACGGCCGTAGCTCCGGCCG
>JAJXSS010000234.1 GCA_021784455.1 Planctomycetota bacterium | reverse complement strand
CGCGTCCTTGCGCAAAGGGGAGACCGAATCCCTGCAACATCGGACATCGTGCCCTGACTACTGCTGAATCAGAGAGTTAAGATGCGGTGGCCCTGGGCCGCACCCGGAGCGGTGGGAAAACCGGCCCCAAACGGGTATGATGCCCACTTGTGTCGCGATTTGCCTCCAGCCGCTATCGTTTTCGTCAGTACCGGCAGCAGATCCAGAGTGGCGCGGTCGTTCAGGATGCCACGGCTCCGGGTTATATGCCGCATCGGGCGCGCCGTCCCCGTTCACGCTCCTTCTTCGCCTTGTTCGCCGCCTTCGTGCGGATGATCCGCGGCCATCGCCTGATCGCCATCCTGTCCCTGGCCACGGTCAGTGTCTCCACCCTGGTGGGGCTGGTGCCGCCCTATGGCATCAAGCTCGTCATCGACTATGCCCTGATCGGCCACCCCATGCCCCAGCGCACCGCCCGCTGGCTGCCCATGGTGCACGGGCCGCGGTCCCTGCTGGCCACCGTGGCCCTGGGCATGATCCTGTTGACGCTCGTGTCCCTGGCCGTGGGTATCTGGGGCCGCTGGCACATGACCCGGGCCAGCAAGCGCGTCACCGTGGAAGTGCGCCGCCGTGCCTTTGACCACGCCGTGCAGCTTCCCCTGCACCGGGTGCATGAACTCAAATCCGGCGGCCTGGCCAGCATCCTGCGCGAGGATGCGGGCGGGGTGGGCAACCTGCTCTTTGACATGGTCTACAACCCCTGGCGGGCCATCATCCAGCTCGTGGGCACCCTGATCATTTTGGCCCGGGTGGACTGGCGCATGCTGGTGGCCGCCGTGGCCCTTTTGCCCATCGTCTACATGACCCATCGCACCTGGATCCGCCGCATCCGCCCGCTCTTCCGCGACATCCGCGGCACCCGCACCCAGGTGGACAGCCACGCCACCGAGGTGTTCGCGGGCATCCGCGTGGTGCGCGGCTTCGGCCGCCAGCGCACGGAATCGGCCGCCTTCACCCGCAACAACCACCTGATGGCCCGGCAGGAACTGTTCGCCTGGTGGTGGATGCGCGGCATCGATGCGGCCTGGACCCTGCTGATTCCCACCGCCAGCGCGCTCTTGCTGTGGTACGGCGGGCTGCGCGTGGTGCACGATCAGGAAGCCGTCAAGGCGGGTACCCTCGCGGCCGGCCAGGCCCTGAGCGTGGGCGACCTCATGATGTTCATGACCTACCTCACCTGGCTGCTGGGCCCCCTGGCCACCCTGGCCGGCAGCGCCACGGGCCTGCAAAACGGCCTGGCCGGTCTGGACCGGGTGCTGGATCTGCTCCAGGAAGAGCCCGAAGTGCCGCAGAAGCCCGGCGCCCTGCACTTGGCCCCCCGGGAGGTGGCCGGCCGGCTCGTGGTCCGGGATCTCAGCTTCACCTATCCCCGAGGCCAGTCCCCCGTCCTGCAAAACATCGCCTTCGAGGCCCCCGCCCGCAGCACCATCGCCCTGGTGGGGCCCAGCGGCGCCGGCAAGAGCACCCTGTGCAACCTGGTGGCCCGCTTCTACGACCCCAGTGCCGGGGCCATTCTTCTGGATGGCCACGACCTGCGCGATCTGGATGTACGCAGCTACCGCCGCCTCCTGGGCATCGTCGAGCAGGAAGTCTTTCTCTTCGACGGCACGGTGGCCCAGAACATCGCCTACGGCCGGCGCCGCGAAGATCGCCCCGCCATCGAGGCCGCCGCCCGCCAGGCCAATGCCCACGAGTTCATCTGCCAGTTGGACAAGGGCTACGACACCTGGATCGGCGAACGCGGTGTCAAGCTTTCCGGCGGGCAGCGGCAAAGGCTGTCCATCGCCCGGGCTCTCCTGGCCGACCCGCGCATCCTGATCCTGGATGAGGCCACCAGCAATCTGGATACGCACAGCGAGCAGCTCATCCAGCAGGCCCTGCACACGTTGTTTGCCCAGCGCACCACCTTCGTCATTGCCCATCGCCTGTCCACGGTGCAGAACGCCGACCTGATCCTGGTGCTGGATGGCGGCCGGATCATCGAACGCGGCATCCACCCGGAACTCATGGCCAGCGGCGGCATGTACTGCGAAATGGTGGAACGCCAGCAGTCCAGCTTTGCCGACCGGACCCTTCCGACGGCCGATTGACCCCGCGGCCCGGCCTCCCGCCTCTTCGGTACCCATCCGATCAGCCGCGATATCCTCAACGGCGCACCCGGCTCCGCGCGGCTGAATCGCCGGCCGTGCGCCGCCCGAATGCGGCTATAATGGTCTTGGCACGGATGCCCCCGTTTCGCGGACACGCATGATGCGTCACTGGCTGCACCAAATGATCCCCAGCATGTTTCGCCGCCGGCTGCTGCTGCTGGCGCTGCTGGCGGTGTGCATTCTGGGGATGCTGGGCGCCCAGGTGGCCCACCTGACCCTGGGCCAGGGGCAGAATCTGCGCCGGCAGGCGGAATCGGCCCTGTCCGAGCGTCGCCTGATTCCCACCGTGCGCGGCAGGATTCTCGATGGCCGCGGCCGGGTGCTGGCCGAAGACCGCGGCAGTTTTGATGTGCGCGTGCTGTATCCCGTCATCAGCGGCGAGTGGGCCTATCGCCAGGCCCGCTGGGCGGCGTATCAGGCCAATCGCGACCGCTGGCACCGCCTGGACCGGGTGGAACAGGAACAGTTGATCGCCCGCTTTCAGCCCGCCTTCCAGGCCCAGGTCGAGCATCTGTGGCAGACATTGGCCCAACTGGGGCACGTGTCGCCCCAGGAGATCCAGGATCGCAAGTCGGCCATCGTGGCCCGCGTGGAGATGGTGGCGGCCGATGTCTGGGCCCGCCAGGTCCAGGCCGCCCACCGCCACCAGGCCCAGGATCGCCAGCGCTATCAGTGGCTGGGCCTGAGCCTGGCCGATGATGATGCCACACCACAGCGGCCGGATTTCCGACCCATCAGCGAGCAGCAGGCCCCGCATTCGATCCTGCGCGATGTGAAGGAGAGCACGCGGGTGGCCGTACAACGCCTGATCTGGCAGGCCGGCCAGGCCGATGCCCCGGCCGACCTGGCGGTGTGGAAGGCCGTGTCCGTCGATCCGTCCTGGCACCGCGTGTATCCCCTGGAAGATGTCCAGGTGTCGGTGGACCGCAGCGCGTTCCCGGGCCCATTACGCAACAGCCAGCCGGCCGAGGTGGCGGTCAGCGGGGTGGGCCTGCAGATCATCGGCAAACTGCGTGATGTCTGGCGTGAGGACATTGATGGCGTAACCGACCCCCAGACCGGCCGCCTGATCAAGCCCGGCCGGCCGTTTCGCACCATCGACGCCGCCGGCCACGAGGTCATCGACCTGGGCGGCTACCTCCCCGGCGACCAGGTCGGCCAGTGGGGTATCGAGGAGACCTGGGAGAAGCAGCTTCGCGGCCGCCGAGGCCAGGTGGTCGAATACCTGGATACCGGCCGGGAAAAACGCGTCGAGCCCGTGCCCGGCCAGGACATCCAGCTCAGTATCGATGCCGCCCTCCAGGCCCGTATCCAGGCCATCATGAGCCCGGCCCTGGGCCTGACCGTGGCCCAGCCCTGGCAGCACCACGCCACGGAAGAGGCGCCTCGAACCAAGACCAGGGATGGCGAGGTGCTCAACGGCTGCGCGGTGGTGCTGGATATCGCCAGCGGCGACGTCCTGGCGGCCGTCAGTCTGCCCACCTTCAGCCTGCAGGAACTCAAACGCGACCCTCAGGCCGTCTGGGGCGATCCGGTCAACCGGCCCTATGTGGATCGGGCGGTGGCCTGGCCCTACGAGCCGGGCTCGACCATCAAACCGCTGGTGCTGGCGGCCGCCACGACCGAGGGCAAGTACAAACCCGGCGAGATCATCACCTGCAACGGGTTTCTCGACCCCAACCATCCCAATCAGTTCCGCTGCTGGATCTTCAAGGAATACGGCCAGACCCACGGCCCCGAGACCGGGCCCACCGCCCTGCGCGACAGTTGCAACATCTTCTTCTACACTCTGGGCCGCCGCCTGGGCCCCAGCCACATCGTCTGGTGGTTCCGCCATTTTCATCTGGGCGAACCCACCGGTTGCGGCCTGGATGATGAAATCGGAGGGGATGTGCCCCCACTCAAGCCCGATGGCAGCACCTCGCGGAACATCGGGCCGGTGGAAGCCACGCTCATGGGCATCGGCCAGGGCCCCGTCCGCTGGACCCCGGTGCAGGCCGTGGCCGTATATGCCGCCCTGGCACGCGGGGGATACTGGATGGCGCCCAGCTTCATCCGCGCTGTGGGGGGCAAGCAACTGGTGCCCAAAGGGGAAGACCTGCACCTGGACCCGCGGGGTGTGGCCATGGCCCTGGACGGCCTGGACCTGGTGGTCAACGACCCCCGGGGCACGGCCAACCACTTGCCCATGCTGGGGGATGAAAAGATCTTCACCCTGCCGGGGGTACATGTGATCGGCAAGTCCGGAACGGCCACGGCGGCTCCGTTGCGCATTGATTCCAACCACGATGGCCGGATCACGCAGGCCGACCAGATCGTGCGCACCGGCGATCATGCCTGGTTCATCGGCATGGTGCGCCGCGACGATGCCCCTCGGCCGCAGTATGTCGTGGCCGTGGTCATGGAGTACGGCGGCAGCGGCGGGGCGGTGGCGGCGCCCATCGCCAACCAAATCCTTTACGCCATGCGGGCCGAGGGCTATCTGTGAGTGAGTGGTCGGAAAGGCTCTGGGAACGGTGCAAGCCCCACGCCGGCTGGTTTGCCTTGCTCGCCGCCGGGGGCCTGGCCGTCATAGGCATCATGGCCATCGGCACCGTACCCCTGAAGGAAGCCGAGGCCACCAAGCAGGGCTGCTGGCTGCTGGCGGGCCTGGCGGCCATGATCGTCTGCATCTGCCCCCATGCCAAGCAGATCGGAGCCTGGACCTATGCGGCCACGATCGCCGTGACGCTGCTGTTGATCGTGCCGGTGATTCCGGGAGTGCCCGAGGCGGTGGCCCCGGTGCGCAACGGCACGCGGCACTGGATCAACCTGCGTTTCATGCTGCTGCAGCCTTCCGAACTGGCCAAGGTGTGCTTCGTGCTGGCCCTGGCCCGCTACCTGCGGCACCGCGACAGCTACCGCACCGTGCCGGGCCTGCTGGTGCCCTTCCTGATCATGTTCGTGCCCGTGGCCCTGATCCTGCGCGAGCCCGATCTGGGCACGGCCATCCTGTTCCCGCCCGTGCTGTTTGCCGTGCTGCTGGCGGCCGGGGCACGCCTGCGGCACCTGTCCATCCTGGGCGGGCTGGGCGTCGCGGCCCTGACCATCAACATTGCCGTCATCCTGCTATTGCCTAATTCCATGCAGCTTTTGAAGCCCTATCAGGTCAACCGCATCCGCGCCATGGTGGATCTGGCCCGGGGCGGCACCTCCTTCACCGATCGCGAGGGCTATCAGCAGGCCAAGGCCATGATGCTCGTGGGCAGCGGCGGGCTGACCGGTCTGGGCAAGGATCGGGCCCAGACCATCCTGCGTTTCAACCCCCTGCCCGAGGCCCATAACGACATGGTCTTTGCCGTGGTGGCCGCGCGCTGGGGGCTGGTGGGGGCGGTGCTCCTGCTGGGGCTGTATGGCCTTTTGATCGGGTCCCTGCTGCACATCACGCTGCACACCAAGGACCCCTTTGCGCGGCTCGCCACCGTGGGGTTCGCGGCCATCATCTGTACCCAGGTCTTCGTCAACATCGGCATGTCCCTGGGAATCATGCCCATCATCGGCATCACGCTGCCCTTTGTCTCCTATGGTGGCTCCAGCCTGGTGGCGGGCTTTATCATGGTGGGGCTGGCGTTCAACTTCGCCAGCCAGCGGCCGCTCTTGATCATGCAACCCAGCTTTGAATTCAGCCATGCCGATGCCGCCGGATAGGTTCGGCCCTGGCCGAAGATTTTCTTCCGGGGAAAATGCCCCAGTACCTTGACCATGGAATCCTCCCCCGCCATCCCCGACTTCGTCCCTGCCGAACTGGCCCAGTTGCAGTTGGCCCTATCCGCCGAGCAACTCGACCGGTTGGCCCGCTATCTGCACCTGCTGTTGGAAACCAACAAGCAGTTCAATCTCACCGGCATCAAGGAGCCCCAGGCCGCCTGGCGCCGGCACATCATTGACAGCCTGACCCTTGTGCCGCTCTTGGCCGATTGTCCGGCGGGCACCACCGTGATCGACGTCGGCAGTGGTGGGGGCCTTCCGGGGGTTCCCCTGGCCATTGCCCGGCCGGACCTGCGTTTCACGCTGCTGGAAGCCACCGGCAAGAAGGCCCGTTTCCTGGAAAGCTGCATCCGAGATGTGCCCCTGCCCAATGGGACCGTGCTCAACGACCGGGCCGAAAAGGCCGGCCAGACCAAAGGCTGCCGCCAGCACTTCGATGTGGCGGTCTGCCGCGCCGTTGGTCCCTTGCGCGAGGTGCTGGAGTACCTTCTGCCCCTGGTCAAAGTGGGTGGCCAGGCGCTGGCCATGAAGGGTGCCCAGGCCGAGGCCGAACTGGAGGCGGCCTCCGATGCCATGATGATCCTGGGGGCCGGTGAACTCCAGGTCATCCAGGCCTACCCGGATGGCTGGCCCACTGAGGCCGTCCTCATCCGCCTCACCAAGGAGCGCCCCACGCCCCCGGAATATCCGCGCCTGCCCGGCACGCCGCACCAAGACCCCTTGTAGGCTGGGCTTTGGTCCAACGTGTTTTCGTCCATTCAGGCTGGCGGGACCGTCGGGGGTACCGCGCATCGGCCGCACCTTGGCGTTGCGGGACCACTGCTTCTACCGTCTGGCCCCACAGACCATGCCGGTTGAAACTCCGTCCTTTGATGCGCAAGTCACATCCAAGAGGTCGGCGCTGGAGCCGTCAAGTTAAGGCCCATATCTCAAGGAAGGAACCCGCTTGAGCATCGCCACAAAGGTGTGGATACAGGTGCGGTAAGGAATCCCACCCTGTTTTACAGGTGAGCGGGGTGCTTGGCAGATTATGACTGCGGAAGTCTTGACAACACCAAATAATGATATATGGTTTATTTTAAGTATTATGTCTATCCAAATATCCATCGATAGCGAGTCGCCGCAGTCTTATGTGGAGCAAATCCAAGAACGCATTAGGCAAGAAATAAGAAGTAGACGTCTTATTCCTGGCCAGCGTTTGCCCACGTTACAGCAGCTCAGTCAGCAATTGGATGTGAGTGTAGGGACGATTAAGAATGCTGTAACAGCATTAATATCAGAAGGATATCTTG
>JAJXSS010000233.1 GCA_021784455.1 Planctomycetota bacterium | reverse complement strand
CCGCGCCGCCGACTACCTCATCGACATCGGCCCCGGCCCCGGCAAGCACGGCGGCCGCATCGTGGCCCAGGGCACCCTCACCCAGGTGATGGCCAACCCCGACTCCATCACCGCTCGCTACCTGGCCGGCGATCTGGTCATCCTGATGCCCCCGGCCCGCCGCGATCTGGACCACGCCCATGCCGTCACCGTCAAGGGCGCCAGCGAGAACAATCTCAAGAAGCTGACCGTCCCCTTCCCCCTGGGCGGCATCGTCTGCGTCACCGGTGTTTCCGGCTCGGGCAAGAGCACCCTGGTCAACCAGATCCTGCTGCGCGCCGCCCGCCGGGCCCTGGGCCTGATGGGCGAAAAGCCCGGCGCCCACGAGGCCGTGACGGGCCTCAAGAGCGTGGACCGCGTGATCGAGGTGGATCAGTCCCCCATCGGCCGCACCCCGCGTTCCAACCCCGCCACCTACGTCGGCGCGTTTGACCATATCCGGGGGCTCTTCGCCCAGACCAAGGAGGCCCGCATCCGCGGTTACACCCCCGGCAGGTTTTCTTTCAACGTCAAGGGCGGCCGCTGCGAATCCTGCCAGGGCCAGGGCACCAAGAAAATCGAGATGCACTTCCTGCCCGATGTCTACGTCGAGTGCGATGAGTGCCACGGCACCCGCTACAACCGCGAAACCCTCGAGGTGCACTACAAGGGCAAATCCATCGCCGAAGTCCTGGCCATGACCATCGAGGAGGCGGCCGGATTCTTCGAGAGCATCCCCCACGTGCATCCGCTCTTGACGGCCATCAACGATGTGGGCCTGTCCTACATGCAGCTCGGCCAGCCCGCCACCACCCTTTCCGGCGGCGAGGCCCAGCGCGTCAAACTCGCTACCGAACTGGGCAAAAAGGCCACCGGCCGCACCCTCTACATCCTCGATGAACCCACCACCGGCCTGCACTTCGCCGACATCGACCGCCTCCTGAAGGTGCTCCACCGCCTGGCCGATGCCGGCAACACCATCATCGTGATCGAGCACAACATGGATGTCATCAAATCGGCCGACTGGATCATCGACCTGGGCCCCGAAGGCGGCGACAAGGGCGGCACCGTGGTGGCCCAGGGCACCCCCGAACAGATCATGGCCACCCCAGCCTCCTACACCGGCCAGTACCTCAAGCACCACCTCGCCCGCCAGACCGTCTCGGCCTAACTCTTCTCCAGCCCATCGTCACATTGCCGTCTCCAAACCCCTTGTACCCCCGGAATCTTGCGTTATGATATACCTAACATTTTGCTAACCAATTCCGCACGGAGGCGTCTCGGGCCATTTTTGGAGGTCCGCCATGGTCAGCCTCCCCACCTCTCCCGGAAACATCCGCGCCAACACCCGCGCCGCCGCGTACCGCCCCCGTCGCCCCCTCGAATCCGACCTCCACCGCCTCGTTCGCGAGCACTTCGACACCTTCCGCGCCGTCTACCCCGAGCGCTATGCCCGCAAATTCGGCCACTTGCGGCCGATCATCCCCAAGGCCGTCCACGCCTTCCTCCAGTGCGGCGACCTGGCCCACGGCTTCGCCCGCGTCCGCTGCCCCAACTGCCGCCACGAATTCTTCGTTGCCTTCTCCTGCAAGCAGCGGGCCATCTGCCCCAGTTGCGCCCAGAAACGCACCCTTCTATTCGGCCTGCACGTGGCCCAGGAGGTCTGCCTCGATGTCCCCCATCGCCAGTTCGTCTGGACCATCCCCAAACGTCTGCGCATCTTCTTCCGCTTCCACCGCAACCTCCTGCACCGTCTGCCCCCCTTGGCCTGGCAGACTATCCTGGGGGTCTATCGCGCCCTGCTCGGCGCGGAGGCCCTTCCGGGGGGCATCATCGCCATCCAGACTTTCGGCTCGCTCATCCACTTCCATCCCCACCTGCACGCCCTGATCACCGATGGCGCGTTCGCCCCTGATGGCCAATTCCTCTCCTTACCCTCCAACCTCACCCATCAACCCTTCCTGCGCCTGTGGGAAAACAAAGTCTTCCGCCTGCTCCTGGAAGAAGGGCTGATCCAACCCTCTCTCATCCAAGAGATGCGCTGCTGGCGGCACAGCGGCTTTCACGTGGACCGCTCCGTCCTTCTGCCGGCCGGCGACCGCCAAGCCCTGGAGCGCCTGGCCCAGTACATGGCCCGCGCCCCTTTCAGTCTGGCCCGCCTCATCCGCATCACCCAAGGTTCCGGGGGCGGCAAGGTCCTTTACAAGGCCGAAAAAGACTCCTGCCAGCGCTATCCCGATCCCGTCAGCGCGGACCTGCTTCCAGGCGCGGCCCGCAATTACCAGGTCTTCGAGCCCCTGGACTTCCTGGCCGAGCTGACCCAGCACATCCCCAATAAGGGCGAGCATCTGATCCGCTCCTACGGCCGCTATTCCAACAAGATCCGCGGCCAACACGCCCGCCCGACCGGCTGCCCACCCCCTCTCCCATTCCGGGGGCAGGGAGAGGGCCGGGGTGAGGGTGGCACCGCCGAATCTCCCGCGTCGTCGGCCGCCTCCACCTCTTCCCCAGACCGCCGCCGCCTCCGGGGGTGGGCCATCCTGATCAAACGCATCTATGACACAGACCCCCTGCGCTGCCCCCGTTGCGGGTCAACCATGAGGATCATCTCCTTCATCGAGGCCCGCCAGGGTGATGTGATCCGCAAAATCCTCGAGCACTGCGGCCTGTGGCACGAGCCGCCCCGTCCACCCCCGCCCCCGCCCCCGCCCCCGGAACAGCCGGCCCCGCCATCCCGCCCGGTTCGGGAGCTGGACCCCGGCTTCACCCTCGAAGCCGACCCTGACTTCCTCGAGCACTCCAGGCGTGAGGAAATGGGTGGGGACTCCGGGGGCCAACTCGAACTGCCGTGGGATGACTGAGCCCCGGATCCCGCAACGGCGCTGATACTCCTGTTTTGCCCTTGCTTTGGCAGGGCCCGGTGGTAAACTGCGCCTGGACCGCTCGGGGATGGTCCCCGGGCACTTCTCAACGCGTGAATCGGACCTCATCGGTAGCCGGGCGCGTTAAACTGGGCAACTTGGAGGGCAATCATGGCCGTCCCGCCCTCCCCCCCCCCCCCCCCAACCACCCCCCCCCCCCCACCCCCAGGCCCGTCCGCTCCTCCCCCAGGCCGCCCGTGAGCACCCCCGGCCAAATCAAATTTCCTATCAGCCACCTGACTGCTCATACACCGCCAATTCATTTTGGCGGGGTATGGTGGCTCAGTCGCCACGGAACGATTGCGTGGTGGTGTCCCAGGTGCTGGAGGGCCCCAGCGGACTACGGCTGACCGATCCTTTTCAGTGCCTTTTGGGCATCAGCATTGCCCTGATCAGCCGCCCGCCGATACCACTTGACGGCCTCATGCAAGTCCTTACTCACGCCCTGTCCGTGTTCATAGCACTCACCGAGGTCGTATTGGGCACTGGCATCTCCCTGTTCCGCCGCCTTTTGGAACCAGTGGGCCGCATCGCCCTGATCCTGTTCGACCCCAAGACCCTGCTGATAACAGAACCCCAAGCGTTCCTGGGCCTGAGCATCGCCCTGCTGGGCGGCCTTGCCAAACCACACAGCCGCCGCATCCGGGTCTTTTGCCACGCCTAGCCCTTTGAAGCAGCACAGGCCCGCTTCACGCTGCGCCGGGACGATGCCCTGCTCGGCTGCCTTTTCAAGCCATTTGGCAGCTTCTGGCAAGTTTTGCACTGCACCTTGCCCCTGTAGCAGGGCCATACCCAGGTGGTACTGGCTATTGGGGACCCCTTGCTCGGCCGCCTTACGCCACCAAGAGACCGCTTCCGCCAGGTCCTTTTTGACGCCAATGCCTTGGGCGTAGCAGGTTCCAAGGCGATCCTGGGCCTTGCCCAGTCCATGCTCTGCGGCCATGCGGAACCACTGAGCCGCCTTACGCTGGTCTTTGGGCATTCCCTGGCCAATGGAAAAGCGACGCCCGACCTCGAATTCGGCCGCAGACTGAGCGGCTCGCATGGCTGCCTGCATGGCGGCCCGTTGCTGTGCCTCAATAGCTGATTGTGTGGTCGGTGCGGGGGCGGTCGCAGGCGGGGCTGCGAACACACCTTGGCACATCAATAAGACCCATAGGACGTGGAACAACCGCATAAGGGCCTCCCGGTCAAGGTCTGGCGATCATTGTACCCGTCCCTGTGATTTCGTCCCAAGGATGCGCAGCATCTGGTCCCCGCCCCGCTGGAATTCATAGTCCACCGTCTCGATGCTCCACGCCCAGCCCTTTTCCTCCAGTTGCCCGAGGATGTGGTCCAGATGAACTGAGCGTTGACCCGCCCGGTCGATCAATGGAAAAACCCTGACCTCACCGGCGACCCGCATCATCTCGACCAGGGCGTCAAGATGAAATTCCCGTGAGAACTGCTCGCTGTAGAGGAAGAGCAGGTGGGAGCAGAGAGCCAAGCCGAATGCCCCGTCTTCAAATGGAAGATGAGGAAGGGCCGCCACCAGGTACCGGCCTTCCCGCCTTCCCTCTTCAAAATCCTTAAGAAACAACTCCATGGCTTCCCTACGGACCCGGCCCAGTTCAGCGGGCGACCGGATTGTGTCCCAGTTGAAGTCAGAGTGGTTCTTCTGGGCGAACTCGACCATCGAGGGCCAAGTGGCATCAATCCGCTGCCGGATTTCCCCGGCGGTGAACTGGTACAGGGGGTCGCACGAAATCACCCGATGGTTCTGCTGGGTCATTTCCGCATTGAAGCTGGCTGGGCCATCTCCGCAGGCCACGATTTCCCGATTCAAATCGTCGTCGCTGAGGCGGAACATTCGCCGATACTCGGCAAATGATCGGCCCCACGGGAAGACCCGGTTGATCGTGATGGTGCTCACGCCGCCCCGCCCTTCACCTGTGCTGGAACGGGCGTCCCGCACTCAGGGCACTTGTCACCCGGCTTGTGAGCACCGAGGTCGTAGCCACACTTGACGCAGAGACCTGGGGGGCGGCGGCACAGGAACTCGCCCTGGTACCAGCGAATGAAGGGCAGCAGAGCGAAGAACAGAATGAAGAACCAGAGGGGAAAGCTGACTTCGACAGCAGGTATTGGTGCCTGTCCAAGGTGAATGATGTCTCCGTGGTGGAGGTCTGGATCGCTGTAGTACGCAAACCCCAGGAGGTGCCACTTCAAACTACTGGGCTGCACCCAGTTGGGATATGTCATATTGCCAACGGCTATATGGAAGAACCCATCAAAGCGGTCTGGGAAGTTGTCGGCCCGCAAAATATCTAGTGATCCACGGTAGGCAGAAATCGCCCGGGAATAAAACCCGCTCGACCGCCACATCAGGTAGTCCGAGACCCAGAAACTCCTGACCCACAGCCCCACCACCCCGAGGAGGAGCACCACGGAAACAGCGGCCAAGGCGTTGAAAATTCGCCGCTTCATGACCCCATTGTACAACTGAGGCTGCTGACGCCAGCAGTGTCAGGTCAAGTCGATGGATCGGCCACTACCAGCAATGACCACGGCAAGGTAAGCTGGCTTCACTGGATCGGTGATTGCCGCCGTGTGGACGCCAAGCCCGATCCGCACTTCGGGAGACCCGTCATGGGGATGTTTTCACCGCTATTGGTCACGCCGTTACTGTATCCGACGCTGCTGGTCTGCATGGTCATCGTGGCGGCCTTCCGTCCGCAGCGCATCAGGCAGCCCAGCCTGTTCTGGTTGGCTGGTGTGCTGCTGGTGCTGGGAGTGGTCGTCCCGGCCTGCCTTTTCGTGGCAATCGGCAACCGCACCGATGTCTTCTGGACCCAGTACGGCACCATGCTGATCATGGGCATCAGCGATATTGGCCTGGCAGCAGCCCTGGGCTGCTTCATCTTCTCGCTGGACCTCACCCAGCCGACCTGACCTTGCCAGCGGGGGCGGTGATTTACCCGAGGTGGGACATGAAGAAGCTGGCAGGCTGTGTGTGGGCATTCCTGTGTTTTCTCGCCCTCACCAATATCTTCGCATTTGCCGATAGCCTCAGCGATTCATGAACCGCCTATCTGTAAGGCCACAAATCCAAGGACCCCCTGCGACTTTGCGACTTTGAGGGGGCAGGGAAAGGGTTCCAAGGGGACCCAGAAAAGATAACCCCCCACCCCCAGGCCCGTCCGCTCCTCCCCCAGGCCGCCCGTGAGCACCCCCGGCCAAATCAAATTTCCTATCAGCGGTCACCAGCTACACCTACAACGCGGCGGGCTGGCAGGATACGGCGACCGACCCCCGGAATATTGCGGCCAAGACCTTCTACGACAGCCTGGGCCGGACACTGTTCACTGTGGCGGCTTGGGACAGCAGCTACGATCCCACCACCGGGGCCTTGCCGCCCACTTCCGGGGGGGACCAGACCACCGGCTACACCTATGACGGCGACGGCCACACGTTGACCCAGACGGCGGTGATGCCCAGCGGCACCGCCAGCCAGACTACGGCCTACGTCTACGGCGTCACTTCCTTTGTTGGAGGTGGTGGCAACTTGGTCACTTCCAATGACCTCTTGGCCACTATCGAGTACCCCGATCCCACCACAGGAGCGGCTTCGACCAGCGCCAATGGCCAGGTCAGCTACACGTACAACGCCCTGGGTCAGGTGCTGACCAAGACCGATCAGAATGGCACCACGCATACCTACACCTACGACACGCTGGGGCGGCAGACCAGCGACACGGTGACCACGCTGGCCGCGGGCGTCGATGGATCGGTCATGCGCATCGATACGGCCTACAACCAGCAGGGCCTGGCCTATCTCTTCACGAGTTATGCGGATACGGCCGGGACCACGGTTGTGAACCAGGTGGAAGATATGTACAACGGCCTGGGCCAGCTCACCGGCGAGTATCAGGCCACAACCGGGGCGGTGGATACCGGGAGCACCCCCGAAATCCAGTACGCCTATAGTGATCCATCGACGGGCAGCCGGCTGGTCAGCATGACCTACCCCAACGGCAACGTGCTGGATTACAATTACGGCACAACCGGAGGACTGAACGACGTGATCGGCCGGCTCGACAACCTTTCCGAGGGCGGCCAGACCCTGGAAGCCTACCAGTACCTGGGCCTGTCCACGGTGGTGGAACTGGATCACCCTGAGACCGGTGTGAACCTGACCTACATTCAGCAGCCGGGGGAAGGCAATCTCCTGACCGATGGGGGCGACCAGTACACCGGCCTGGACCGCTTCGGCCGGGTGATCGACCAGAACTGGTACGACACGGCCACCAGCACCTCAACCGACCGCTATCAGTACACCTA
>JAJXSS010000232.1 GCA_021784455.1 Planctomycetota bacterium | reverse complement strand
CCCTTACCGCGTCAAGGCCCTGGCCGCCCTGGCTTTCGATGAAGAAGCCCAGCGTGCCGCGGGGGTTCTCGGTCTCCACGAACACCTCGCCCACGGGGGGCTTGAAATTTCGCGGGAGTTTCACGCGGTAGCGGCCGTGGCCGGTATCCCCGGCCGGGGGGATCATCTTGATCGCCTGGCGGATCAGACGCACGCTTTCGGTCATCTCGCGGATGCGCACGATGTAGCGGTCCCAGCAGTCGCCGAGCTGGCCCCGTTCGCCCCGGCCGGTAATGACGTTGAAATCCAGCTCATCGTAGACGGAGTATCCGGGACCGCTGCGTGATCCAGCGGCGTGCATCGGCCGGCGCAGGTCGTAGGGGATGCCGCTGCCGCGGATGACCGGGCCGGTCAAGGCGTACTGGGCACAAAGCTCCTTGGAAATCACGCCCACGTTGGCGGTGCGTTTGATGAAGATGTGGTTGTAGGTCAGCAAGTCGTTGTATTCAGGGATCTTGGGCTCGAAGTAATCGAGGAACTCGATGACCTTTTCCAGGTAGCCCTGGGGCAGATCGTGGGTGGAACCGCCGATGGTGAAGTAGCTGTAGGTCAGCCGCGCCCCGCACACCATCTCGAAGAGGTCCAGGATGTACTCGCGTTCGCGGAAGGCGTAGAGGAAGGGGGTGAAGGCCCCGATGTCCAGGCCGTAGGTGCCGAAGCTGACCAGGTGCGAAGCGATGCGGTTGAGCTCGCCCACGATGATGCGGATGAACTCGGCCCGGCGGGGCAGCTCGATGCCGGCCAGGGCTTCGACGGCCCGGCACCAGGCCCAGTTTTCGTTCATGCCGGCCAGGTAGTCCATGCGGTCGGTGTAGGGCACGTACTGGTAATAGGCCAGGTTTTCGCCGATCTTCTCGGCGCAGCGGTGCAAGTAGCCGATGTGGGGTACGCAATCCAGGACCATCTCGCCGTCGGTGCGGAGCACCACCCGCAGCACCCCGTGGGTGGAAGGGTGCTGGGGGCCCATGTTGACGAGCATCTCTTCGGTCTTGACATCCGCCTGTTGTTCAGGCGGCAGACTGCTGTCGGGGCGCTGGAGGCGGTAGGTTTGTTCAGTGGGGGTGTGGGTGGCGATCATCGCTGGTATTGTAAGGGCGAGTCGTCGCAGTGAAAAACGGGGATGGCGAGTGGGCGGCTCATACGTTGTCTCCGCAGGGCCGGGTGATGGGCATGGCTTCTGAATCCGCCGTATTTTCGCCGATCCGCCGCTGGCTGCGCTCCGACATGCGGGTGCTGCGCTGGGTGTTCCTGGCCCTGTATCTGCTGATCATCGGTGGTCTGCTGGCCCTGTTCGTGCTCAACGGGCTGGACAGCCTTCAGGCGGGCTTATGGCTGCTGGGGCCGCTTTTTCTGGCCCAGGGACTTTTCATCCTGGGCTCGGGCACGGTCAATCTGTGCCAGCCGATCCGCCGCCGCCGGCTGTGGCTGCCGCTGCTGGCGGCCGGGGCCATGCTGGGGGTGCTGGTGCTGGGCCTGGGGCTGGCCCTGTGTGAATTGTTCTATTGGGACAAGTCGGATGGGGCCGGCTGGATCGTGGTGGGCATCGCTTTGGCCTCGTGGCTGGGCTGGGGCGTGCTGCTGTGGGCCTACGTGCGCCGCCGCCGGCTCAACCGCATGCAGACTCTGGGCCGGCTGGGAGCCATCTGCTTCGCCGGGTCGCTGGCGGAACTGCTGGCCTGCATTCCCGCCCACATCCTCGTCAGCCGCCGGCCGGGGTGCCTGGTGGGCCTGTTGACCATGCTGGGCATCATCGCGGGTATCTACGGGATGCTGTTCGCCTTCGGGCCCATGATCCTGGTGCTGTTTCTGCGCCCGCGCTACCGGCAGGAGCAGATGGAGGCGGCCGAGCCCCTTTGCCCGGCCTGCGGCTACGACCTGCGCGGTACGCTGATGGCCGGGCGGACCGTTTGCCCGGAATGTGGCGCAGGCGTTCCAGGGCCGGAGGCCCGGTAAAATGGGTAGCTCGGGGCGTGAGCCCCGAGGCCGGGCGGATTTATTGTTTTCTGAGCCCCGGTGGGGCGGCATCTGCCGGATGTAACGGATACCGCCCCTCCAGGGCTCCGGACACCAAGAGAAGCCAAAGAGAAAATGGGGGACCATTGCCCGGGGCTCACGCCCCGAGGTGATCGTTTTGCCGGGCCTCCGGCCCTGCCCGCGGATGTACAGAAATCGCCGGCCGGCCATTCTGAACGTTGCAGGCCGGCGGGGCTCTTAGCATTGGCTGACTGGGGAATGCCAGGAGCTTCGCCTATGACAGAAGCCAGCCAGAGCAGGCCCGGGCACGGTGCGGTGGACTGGTACCGCGTGCCCATCGGCCGGGAAAATCTCTCGGCCCTGAACAGGAAGAGCGACCTCAAGGGCGCTTTGCAGACACTGGGTTATCTGGGGGTGCTGGCGGCCACTGGCACGGCGGCTATCTGGGCGGCGGGGCACTGGCCCTGGTACGTGACGGTGCTGCTGCTCTATCTGCACGGCACGGGATGGGCATTTCTGGTCAACGGCTTCCACGAACTGATCCATGATTCGGTTTTCAAGACGCGCTGGCTGAACCGCGTATTTCTCTACGTTCTGAGCTTCCTGGGCTGGCACAACCCCGTGTGGTTCTGGGCCAGTCACAGCGAGCATCACAAGTTCACCTTGCACCCGCCGGACGACCTGGAAGTGGTGCTGCCCATCAAGCTGACGCGCTGGGGCTTTCTCAGGACGGCCCTGGTCAATCTGCGCGGGCCGTACTACACGCTCAAGGGCACGATCCGCACGGCCTGGGGCAAGCTGGATGGGCCGTGGACGCACCAGCTCTTTGATAACCAGCCGAAACTGCGCCGGCGTCTGGCCCTGTGGGCGTGGATCCTGCTGGTGGGGCACGGGCTGATCGTGGCCGTGTCCCTGTACGAGGGCTGGTGGCTACTGCCGGTCGTGGTTACGCTGGCGCCTTTCTACGGCGGGGGCCTGCAATGGCTGTGCAACAACGCCCAGCACACGGGCCTGTGCGACAATGTGCCGGACTTCCGCCTGTGCTGCCGCACGATCTACCTCCATCCGGTGGTGCAGTTCCTGTATTGGCACATGAACTACCACACGGAGCACCACATGTATGCGGGGGTGCCGTGCTACAACCTGGGGAAACTGCATCGGCTGATCCAGCACGACCTGCCCGCCTGTCCGCGCGGGCTGGTGGCCACCTGGCGACAGATCGGCCAGATCCTGGAAAGGCAGAAGAAGGATCCCCGCTATCAGTACGCCCCGCCCGTTCCGCCGGCGCGCCGTGGCGGCGGCCGGGCAAGCCGGCCCGACCCCTCCCTGGCCGCACCGCCGGTCCAAGCCGCCTCGGCTCCCGGCGGCTGAGCACATGTACAGCAATCGCCGGTACGGAAAGAGGCACTTGATGCCCGGCCGGGTGGGTATCATGCGCTGGATCGCGGGCGGCCCGACCGCCGCCGGGAGGCCAGCATGATCCCAACCCAGGTGACCGATCAGGAAAAGGTTCAGGTCTGGAAAGCCTATCGGGATCACCGGCCGGTGCGTGTGCCGGTGACGTTCGGCTGCAATCCCCGGGTGGTGGTTTTGGACCCGCACTACAACACGGGCGGCTGGACGTTCGAAGCGGCGGCCAAAGACCCGCGCACGCATATTGAGGTGGCCCTGCACTTTGCCCTGTACATGCGGACCGTCATGGGACCCCATTCCGACCTGCCTACGGCATTGCCGGAGGTGTGGGAAGTCGGATTGAACGTGTACAACGTGTATGAGGCGGCCTTTTTCGGGGCGCCGGTGCAGTTCCAGAACGGTCAAGTGCCGTGCACCGAACCGTTCTTGACCGAGGGCAATCGCGAGAGCATCTTCGCCGTGGATGTGGATCACCCGCTGGAGAACCCCTACATCCGCCAATGTCTGGGATTCTGGCAGGAGATGGAGAAGATCTGCCGGAACCTGAAGTTCGAAGGCCGGCCGGTGAAACTGACGCCCTGGGCCCTGACGGGGACCGATGGGCCGGTGACCGTGGGTTGTAACCTGTGCGGCTCGGCGTTCATCGAGGACCTGGCGGGCGACCCCGATTACGCCGGGCGGCTCATGAGCCTGATCACGCGGGCGGCCATCCAGCGCCGTCGGGCTTTCTGGCTTTACTGGGGCGACCGCATCGGCCACGGTAACGGCATCGCCGATGATTCCATCGCCCTGATCAGCTCGGACATGTACCGCGCCCTGGTCCTGCCCCTGCACCGCCAGCTCTACGAGGCGGCGGATGCCGATCACGGGGCGAAGTTGCTGCGCGGCATTCACCTCTGCGGTGATGCGACCCGGCATTTTGCGGCGATTCACCGGGAATTGGATGTCGTCTCCTTCGACACCGGGTTCCCGGTGGACCATGGGGGGCTGAGACGGCAACTGGGGCTCGAGGTGGAACTGCTGGGCGGGCCGGAGGTGTCCTGCCTGCTGGAAGGTTCGCCCCAGCAGGTGTACGAGCGGACCCGGTCGATTCTTGGGAGCGGGGTCAAGGAGGGCGGCCGGTTTACCCTGCGCGAAGGCAACAATCTGCCGCCCAGGGTGCCCCAGGCGAATCTGGCGGCGATGTACGAGGCTTGCCTGGAGCATGGGCGGTACTGAAGGGGCTGGTCAGGTGGTTGGCTCGCAGGTTCAGGCTGGTCCGAACCGACGAAAAGTGTTCGGTCGGGGCCGAACCTGCGCGGAGACTGATGGCGTAGAATGTGGCTTATGTCTGAGCCGTCGCAGGACAGCCGTACCACGGGGACCATGAGCCTGGCCGACCACCTCGGGGAGCTGCGGGAGCGGCTGCTCAGGGCCCTGTTTGGCATAGCCATCATCAATGCCTTTACTTTGTGGTACGGCCGGGAGATCCTGGCGTGGCTGTGCCAGCCGCTGTTCGAATCGCAGCGGCAGTTGGGCCTGCCGCAGCAGACCGTGAACTTTTCCGTGGCCGGGGGGTTCATGGTGTACCTGAAGGTGGCCCTGATCTCCTCGGTCACCCTGGGCGCCCCGTGGATCTTCTACCAGCTCTGGAAGTTCATCGCCCCCGGATTAAGGGCCGCGGAGCGGCGGGTGGTGCTGATCATCGTGCCTTTGAGCGGCGTGATGGTCGTGCTGGGGGCGGCGGTGCTCTATTTCTTCTTTCTGCCGGCGGCGATCAGCTTTCTGCTGATGTTTTCGGCCAATTATCCGCCGCCCAATCCCAGCCCGGAAAGCCCGACCTCGCTCAAGATCGTGACCAACTTCTTCAACCACCTCAACGGCCTGTACCTGACCCACGCCGAAAGCAACATGCCCCATGCCGGCTCCGGCCGCCAGGCGACGCAGCCGGCCACCCGCCCGGCCGAAGACGTGCAGGTCCCCGTGCTCGACCGTGACCCCCGGAACCCGGCCAACGGGACCATCTGGTTCGACCGGAACCTGGGGCAGTTGCGTGTGGCGGTAGACGGCCAGGTCCGGGCCCTATCAGCCAACCCGGCCTCGTTCATGGTGCCGCAGATCGAGATCAACAACTACATCAACTTCGTGCTGCTGATGGCCCTGGTGACGCTGCTGGCGTTTCAACTGCCGGTGCTGATGACGACGCTGGCGGCGGTGGGTCTTCTCCAGGCTCAGACGCTGGCGAAAAAGCGCAAGTGGGTCTTTATCGGGCTGTTTGTAGTCGGCGTGTTCATCACCCCCAGCCAGGATCTGTTCAGCAACATCATCTTCCCGCTGATGCTCTACGGCCTGTTCGAGGTGGGGTTAGTAACCATGCGCCTGGTGCGGAAGCCGGTGGCCGAAGCAGAAGAGGGTTGAACCGCCATGGCGCCCTGAGCGCCAACGCCGGTTTTGCGGCTGCAGCTCCGGCCGAACGGTTCTGGAAGGTTCGGGTCCGCCCTAACCTCCCTGCCATCCAACCGGCTGGTCAATTATTCGATTCCTGCTCGGCCGCGGCCGCCTGCTTTTCCTGATTGGCATGGAGCATGGCCGCCAGACGCTGACGCAGGACATCGCGGGGGGTCATTTTCTTCCCATGGCCGTTGCCGTTCCCATGGCCGTTGCCATTGCCACTCCCATTTCCATGGCTATTACCCGGCGTGGGCGCGGGGGCAACATCGGCGGTCGCCGCCACGGGTTCTTCATGGCCGTTGCCATGGCCGTTTCCGTTATGACCTTCACCATTGTGCCCAATGCCAGGGGCCGCGGCGTTTTCGGCGACGGCCGGCACCGATTCGGCCGGTGGATTGATCGGCAGCACCACGGGTTCGGGCCCGGCCGAAGCGGGGGCCGATGAGGGCTCAGCGGCCGGGACGGCCTGCGGAACCACAGGCGGGGCGTCTGTGCCACCGGAGACGGTGATGGCTTCGATTTCGGTTTCGGCCTCGGCTTCCTGGGCCAGATCCCGGTCACGCTCTTCCTGGGCGGCGATGGCCGCCTGGTCGATGTGGCCATCCTTGCCGACCTGATCGAACTTGACCGCCACGCGCCGCGACACCCCGCGCTCCTGCATGGTGATGCCGTAAAGCTGGTCGGCGGCCTGCATGGTGCGCTTGTGGTGGGTGATCACGATGAAGTGGCTGTAGTCCAGGAAGCTCTGGATCACCTGGGTAAACCGCTCGACGTTGGCCTCGTCCAGCGCGGCGTCCACTTCGTCCAGCACGCAGAAGGGGGACGGCCGGGTCTTAAAGATGGACATCAAGAGGGCCACCGCCGTCATGGTCTTTTCACCACCGGAAAGCAGGCTGATTGACTGCGGCTCCTTGCCGGGGGGCTTGGCCATGATCTCGATGCCCGAATCCAGCACGTCGGTGCGTCCCTCGGCGTCCGGCTGCAGCACGATGTCGGCCTTGCCCCCGCCGAACATGCGGCGGAAGAGCCCGTTGGGGCCGGCGAAGTGCTCGCGGATCAGGTGGAACGTCTGCTCGAAGCGCTGGCGGCATTCGATGTTGAGCTGCTTGATCAGTTCCTCGAGCTCGTTCTTGGCGGTCTCGATGTCGGCGATCTGGCCGGCCATCTTCTCGTTGTCCACCTGAAGCTGGTCCTGCTCGCCGATGGCGTCCAGATTGACTGTGCCCAGGCGATCCAGCTTTTCCCGCAGTTCGGTGATCTCGGCCTCCACCGCCGGCCAGTCGATGTCGAACGATACCGCGATCGGCGCGGGAGAGGTAGTCTCAGACTGATCCGATGCGGCGGGGGGTGCGGACTGGGCGACCACCTCCGCGGAGCCCTCATCAATGACGGTTTCACCGGGCG
>JAJXSS010000231.1 GCA_021784455.1 Planctomycetota bacterium | reverse complement strand
GCCTCGGGGTCGGCCGCGATGGCGGCCAGACGCATCTTGATCTGGACATGGTCCATGCCCTGGCGGCGGGCTTCAACCGCCAGCCACTTGGCCAGTTTCAGGGCCCGGCCCGGGGGTAACCCCAGCTTTTCCAGTTGGCGTGCTTTCATGACAATATGATCATATGGGAAGAGGGAGATTGGTTAACTGGTTAATCGGCGGATCGGCTAACCGGTCCGAGCCCAGGTGAACGTGTAAAAGCGCTGCTGGCCCCTTACCCCTTGCCCCTGCTTATGCCCCTGATTATTGACTGCTACAACCTCTTGCATCAGCCCATGCCGCCGGGCCTGGCCGGGCTGGATGAGATCGGCCTGTGCCGCGCCTTGGAACGCAGTGGCTGGGCTCGCCAAGGCGTGACCATCGTCTGTGACGGGGCTCCCAAGCCCCATTGCCCAGGTGGGGAGCCCGTGCCGCGGGTGCGGGTGCTCTACGCCGGCAAGGCTCAGGCGGCCGACCCTTTGATCGATCAACTGGTGGCCGCCGATAGCGCCCCGCGGCGTCTGACGGTGATCTCCGATGACCGGGCCGTGCAACGGGCCGCCAAGCGCCGCAAGGCCCAGGCCATGGGCTGTCAGGACTTCATCCATCTTCTGCTTCAAGCCCTGGCCGCCGCGGGCCAGATCCCGCCGGTGGAGACGTCGGCCCAGACCCTGGCCACCGAATCCGATGTGGTCAAACGCTGGGCCCGGGAGTTCGGCCTGGATCCCAATGCCAGGATCGACTGACCGTCCGCCGGGGCGAACGTCGATAGTCTTGCCTGACAAGCCACGACCGTGAGGGCGTGTTGCCCGGATCTGAGGTCAGGCCCGAAGGGCCGGCATTGTCCCCGGGGGGGGGGCGATCCGATCTGGGCAACACCTCCGCAAGGGAGCGGCCGTGCACCGGAACTGCGGACCGGGGAGACCGCTTCCTGAGGGGCGCGGCCCCTGCGGCTCCACAGCCGCACTTGACTAAACGGGCCCCAAGCCGTGAAATCAGCCATCCTACGCACCCCTCAGGTCGCACCCATGCCTCCAGCACGCTCTGTCCAATCTCCTGGTCTTACCCCGGTGCCGTCAGCGGATGCCGGGGGGCGCAAGCCCTGCTACCACCGGGTGCTCCTGAAAATCTCCGGCGAGGCCTTCTGCAAGCCCAAGAGCTTCGGCATCGATAGCGAAGAACTGCAACTGATCGCCCGTGAAATCGCCGCGGCCGCCAAACTGGGCTCGCAACTGGCCGTCGTGGTCGGCGGTGGCAACATCATCCGCGGCGCGGCGCTTTCGGAGCAGGGCACCATTACCCAGGCCACGGCCGACTACATGGGCATGCTGGGCACGGCGGTCAACGGTCTGGCCCTGAAGGAAGCCCTGGAGCACATCGGTACCCCGGCCCGCGTGCTTTCGGCCCTGAACCTGACATCCGTGGCCGAGCTGTTCATCCGGGGGCGGGCCATCCGCCATCTGGAAAAGGGCCGCGTGGTCATCTTCGTGGCCGGCACGGGCAATCCCTTTTTCACCACCGATACTGCCGCCGCCCTGCGGGCCGCGGAGATCGGGGCCGACATCCTGCTCAAGGCCACCAAGGTGGACGGCATCTACGACAAGGATCCGGTGAAACACGCCGATGCCAGCAAGTACGACCAGCTCACCTACCGCCAGGCCCTGCAGCGTGAGCTGAAGGTCATGGACGGCACCGCCTTCGCCATGCTCATGGAACGGCGCATCCCGCTGGTGGTCTTCAACATGAAACGCGCCGGGCACATTGCGGCCGTGGTCTCCGGCCAGGCTCACGGAACCCGGGTGACAGCCGAATGAGGAGAATTTTCGATTTTTGATTTTCGATTTTTACTTGCTCCCGGAATGCCGGTCCCGAACCGGGAGATGCCACTTGAAAAATCGAAAATTGAGAATTAAAAATCGAAAATCCAAAGGAGTATCCCATGGATCTCGACGAAATCCTGCTCACCACCGAAGAGGCGATGGAGAAGGCCGTTACCTATCTCAAGAGTGAACTGCGCGGGGTGCGCACCGGCCGGGCTTCCACCGCCCTCGTCGAGTTCATCAAGGTGGATTATTACGGCACCCAGTCCGACTTGCGCTCGCTGGCCATGATCAGCGTGCCCGAGCCCACCCAGCTCCTGATCAAGCCGTTCGACCCCTCCAGCCTGCAGGCGGTGGTCAAGGCCATCCAGGCCTCGGGCCTGGGCCTGAATCCCACCACCGAAGGCAAGCAGATCCGCCTGATGTTGCCGGCTCTCTCCGGCGAGCGCCGCCAGCAACTGGCCGGCTCGGTCAAGCAGATGGGTGAGCAGGCCAAGATCACCCTGCGCAACGCCCGCCGCGATGGCATCAAGCACGTGGATGCCCTCAAAAAGGACAAGGCCGCCGGCGTTTCCGAGGATGACATCAAGCAGGCCGATGAGGAGATCAGCGAGCTTCTCAAGAAGTACGAGAAGCTGGCGGACGAGGCTGTCGCGGCCAAGACCCAGGAAATCCAGCAGATTTAAGGAGCCTCTGGCCTGTGGGCTGACGCCTCCGGCCCCGCGGCGGTCCTTATACCAGCCGGCTGCCGAATTTTTCGCCCACCAGCTTGTGCAGCTTCTTGATGTCTTCCGCCCGGTCCGCCCGGCACACCAGGGTGGCATCCGGGGTATGGATGATGATCAGATTCTCCACCCCGATAGCCGTCACCACGTGCCCCGGGTCGCTCGAGGCCACCAGGTTGTTCCGGCTGTCCACCAGCACCCGGTCCAGGCCCGAAGGGGAGATGGCATTGCCCGCCTCGTCCTTGGTGCAGACCCCGGCAAACGCCGGCCAGGAGCCCACATCCAGCCACTCCAGCGGCATGGGCACGGCCACTACCTTCACCGTCGGATCCTTGGAGGCCGGCTCCATCACCGCATAGTCCACGCTGATCTTGGGCAGTTCGGGATAAACCTTGGCCAAAAGGTCCCAGCGTGCGCTGGTGCGCCACGCTTGGGCCAGCGTCAAAAGCCCCTCGTAGTTGCGGGGGGCATAGCGGCGGATGCAGTCCATCAGCATGGCTGCCCGCCACACAAACATGCCGCTGTTCCACAGGTAACACCGGGGCCCGGCCGCCAGGTACGCCTGGGCTGCGGCAGCCTGGGGCTTTTCCTTGAATTGCCGCAGCACGAAGGCGGCCGATTCCCCGGGCAGAGCCTGCCCCAGTTCCAGGTAGCCGTATCCCGTGGCCGCCTGCGTGGGGGTGATACCGAAGGTCACCAGGGCCTGGGGCATCTGGGTGGCCACGCGGTAGCCCGTCTCCACGATCTGGTGAAACCGCGCGACCGGCTGAATGATGTGGTCGGCCGTGAAAACAGCCACCACCGCCTCGGGATCGCGCTGGCACAGTTCGGCCGCCACCAGTCCCACGGCGTTGAGCGTGTCCCGGCCCTGGGGCTCGCCGTAGAACCGGCCAGAGGCCGCGTTCGGCACCGAGCGCAGGATCAGGTCGCGATGGACCTCGCCGGCACAGATGTACTGCTGTTCCCGGGGCACCAGGCCGTCCAGCCGCTCCATGGCCAGTTGCAGCAGGGATTTGCCTTCGATAAAGGGGATCAACTGCTTGGGCAGACCGGCCCGGCTCATGGGCCACAGGCGTGTCCCGGACCCGCCGGCCATCACCATCGCGTAGCGCATGTTCGGTTCCCGAATGGTTAATCGGTTGATTGGTTCATCGGCCAGATTCCCATCTAACGCCGCGGGGCAATATAACACGCAGGCGTGGATGGGCGGTCATGGATGGCCGTAGGAACGCGGTGGAATGAGCGATCTGCTCGGACCGATCAACTGATTCACCGATCAAGCTCTTCAGCCGTGCCTCATCAGGATCACAATCACCATGGACACCAACGCCACCACTCCGCTGGCCAGACCGGAAATGCCCAGGGCGTCGCGCACCGTCGGGGAGACCCCTTGGAAGGGGGAGTTCAGCAGGATCAGGATTTGGCGTCCCAGGCGGTCGCCTGCGGCGACCAGCTTGCCCAGCCGGGGCCCCGGGCGTGGCGCTTCTGCGGCCGGCTCGGGAGCGGAGATGGCGGCCGGTGCCACCGCGGGGGCGACGGGTTGCTGGCTGACGTTGGCAATGGCCGAGACGGCCGCCATCAGGTTGCCGCCGCTCGCTGGTGCAGCAGGAGGTTGAGCGGCCAGTTCCTTGGCCACATCGGCCGCCGTGGCACCATCCATCGTTTTCTGAGTGGCGGGGGCCAATTCTGTATCCGTGATCTCGGCCGCAACCGGCGACGGGGGGGGGCAGGGGCCGGTGCGGGCATCGGAGTTGCCGGGGCGACCGCAGGAGGCTGGGGCGGTACCACCTGCGGGGCGGGCTGCTCGGCCGTGGCCGCCGGCGTTGCGGCTCGGACAACATCCTGCACCGTCTCAAAATCACCGGCCAGGGCCCCATCCGCATTACGGGCCAGATCGTCATCAATTTCCTGAACCGCTTCGTTCAAGGGGTCCGGCTCGGCCGTGGAGGCGGCCGGCACCGGGGACATCGCCGTTGGGTGTGCGGTGCTGCCGGCCTCGGTGGACGGCCCGGCTGCTTCAGCTTCGGGCCCAGGGGCGGCACTCTTGCCCGCCACCGCGGCGGTTGGTGTACGGGACGGGCCGACAGCGCCGGTGTCGGCCGCTTTGGCATCGTCGAGCATCTGTTGAATCTGGGCGGCTAGAGCATCCCCAACCAGGTCCTGGCCTGCGGCGGCCTTGGCGGTCTCTTCCAAGGCGGCGGCAGCATCGGCAGGGGCCGGCGGCGCCGCGTCTGTCGCAGCCGCCGGCTCCTTGCCCAGATCAGGCAGCTTCTGGTTGATCTCGGCCAGGAGGTTATCGAGTTCCTGCCCCAGATCGCGGTCAGCTTTGGTTTTTTTGGTCGGCTGGTCGGACAACGGATCAATCTCCACAGGCCCGGCGGTCGGAGGCAGGCTCTGGCCGCTGGCAGGCGTCGGCCGACCATGCGATCATGCCGCTACCGCGCCGCCTTCCTCTGTTGTTATCGTCGCGCCGACCGGGGAACTCAAGACCGGTCGTCGCTGCAGGCGCCCCAGACCCTACAGGCCTCATAAAGGTTATAGTCCCTACACCCTCATCCTCCATGCATCGCTTCTACTGTCCATCCCTGCCGCCGCTCTCGGCCTGCATCGAGCTGGATGCCGACCAGTCTCATCACGCCCGTCGTACCCTGCGTCTGCACGAGGGGGATACCATCAGTGCCTTCGACGGCCAGGGCACCGTGGCCAGCGCCGTGATCGTCCGCTGCGACGAGTCGGCGGTGACGCTCCAGGTGTCAGAGTTGACCCGCCAACCCGCCCCCCGGCCGGAGCTGACCCTGGCTGTCGCCTTCCCCAAGGGGCCACGGGCGGATGACATGGTCAACCAGCTTGCTCAGCTTGGGGTGGCCCGCCTGATTCCGCTGAACACCCAGCGCAGCGTGGCCGAGCCGGGCTCCGGGCGGCGCCAGCGCCTGGCCCGCATTGCCATCGAAGCCGCCAAGCAGTGCGGCCGGGCCCATCTTATGGCCACCCCCGGGCCCATGGATCTGGCCCAGGTCCTGGCCCTGCCGGCCGAGCTGCGCCTGCTGGCGGCCCCGGGCGGCTCCGCCCCGCGGGATTTCGCCCAGCGCCTGGCTTCGGCGGCGACCATCCTGGCCTTGATCGGCCCCGAGGGGGGTTGGACGGATGCGGAGTGCTCCCAGGCGCAGGAGGCGGGCAGCCTGCCTTGGATGCTGGGGCCGCACATTCTCCGCATCGAACCGGCTGCTGTCGCCGCCGCCGCCATCGTAAGATACCTGACGCTGTAGTTCGGCTCTGGCCGAGCCTCTTGTCTTGGATAGTTCCCTTTGGGCCAAGTGCGGCCTACGCTTTGTTCCCATGCTACGACCTCCCGTGGAACCCCCGGACCTGCGTGAAAAGGGGGCCGCCCAAGGCGGCCAGCCCCAGACCTCCGACCGGCGCCTCTTCCTGCAGCTTCAGGTATTCACCGATTGCCTGGATGTGCCTGCGGTCGAGGCCGCCCTCCAGGGCTCTGGGCTGGAGACGGTCCTGTACGAAGATGTCAACGACCCCCGCGGCATCGGCTTGCTGGCCCTGGCTCAAGACCCCGCCGTGCTGGTCGGTCCCCTGCGCCAGCTCCTGAATCAGAACCCTTTCCGCTCCTTGCGGCATCGACCCGCCTTCACCATGATCGGCCGGACCTACGCCATCGGGTACGAGCCGGATTTGAACGAGGTCCTGTTCGAGCGCCCGCGCCGGACGGTCATGAACCCCGCCTGGCCCTGGGCGGTGTGGTATCCCCTGCGCCGCAAGGGCAGCTTCGCCCAGCTACCGGAGGAGGAGCAGCGGGCGATCCTGGCCGAACACGGCCGGATCGGCCACGCCTTTGGTGCGGGCGACTATGCCCACGATGTGCGGCTGGCCTGTTACGGCCTGGATGCGGCCGACAACGATTTCGTGGTGGGCCTGGTCGGCAAGGACCTCTTTCCTCTGTCCGCCTGTGTGCAAGCCATGCGCAAGACCAGGCAGACCGCGCTGCACCTGGAGCACCTGGGGCCGTTTTTTGTCGGCCGGGCGGCTTGGCGCAGTGGTCCGCGCTCATAGGATGCGGGCAGGCATCTTCGCCAGTACGTACCGACGGGCGCATTGATGAAGTGCGGGGGTGAATGCTCGGCCCCGCGCGGCGTGGCGCGATCCAGACCTGCGCGGCGCGGCCCCTACCCCAAAGGAGGCAGGGCCTTGACCCCATCTTCGAGCAGTTTCCGCATCGGGGCATCATCCAACCAGGGCTGAGCCAGGGCCCAGAGCAGCCCGCGGCGCAGTTCGGTGTCCGGCAACGTGCTGATACGCTGGCCGGCATGCAGCCGCGCCGCCACGATGGCCGCGTAATACAGCAGCAGGGCAACTTCCCGGGGCAGAGGCTTGTCGCCGCCCTCCGTGGTGGATTCCTTGAAGAAGCGCCGCATCAGATCCAGCAGCGCCACCGGTGGATGCGGGTGATGCAGCAACTGGCTAAAACTGTCGAGCGGGCATTCGCTGTTACTCAGAGCCTGGCGCCATTTGCCGCTGGTGAACTCATCCGAGTGGGCCAGATCGAACACCAGGGGCGACTGCAACTGATGGGCCAGCAGTCCCGAGAGGTCGCCTTCGGTCCAGACCGGCAGGTCGGAACTGCTCAATCCAAGGGCCAGGGCCAGAGCTCGTGGTATGGCGGTCGGGACGAATGGGATGATGGATAATACCCCACGAAAACGCCCCTCCCCGGAAGAGTTACACGAAAGCA
>JAJXSS010000230.1 GCA_021784455.1 Planctomycetota bacterium | reverse complement strand
GGCATGCACAGCGGGCAGTTCGCATACGCCCGCCGCAGATACGCCCCGTCCGCCGCCAACGCATCGAGATTCGGCGTGCGGATCACCGGATTGCCGGCGCAGCCCATGTGATCGGCCCGCATCTGGTCCACGCAGATCATGAGAAAGTTGGGGGGACGCACCGTTATGGGCATTCAGGGACTCCTGTTCCTGGCGCGCGGCTTCGCAGCACCATTCAGGGGATGTTTTGGCAGAGGCGGCTGCCGGAATTACCGCGCTTGAGAATATTGCTACGCGGCTCGGTTGAGCGGTTCGAGTATAACGCGGTGGCCCAGGGAATGCAGACGCTTAACCAGGGACCAGGGAACGCATCAAACGCTGGGGTTGAAGCTTGTCCAGGTAGTCGTGGCCCAGTTTTGGGGGAGCACTTCATATGTCGCCAGCGGCGCCACTTCGGAGGAAGGAGAATGGGTTTTGGTATAATTGAGTTGAGCACTGCTGAGAGACCCTTTTTTCGGAACAGGCCCGACCCCTGCGCCTGGCTCGTCGATAATTCGCACAGGGCATGCATCCTTGCCTTGGCTCTTACCCAGGAGACCCAATGTCCAACCCTACGCTCTACTTGATCGGCAACGCTCACCTTGACCCGGTCTGGCTCTGGCGCTGGCCCGAGGGGTTTTCCGAGGCGCGTGCCACCTGCCGGGCCGCGGTCGAGTTGCTGGAGCAGAACCCCGATCTGCGTTTCTGCTGGTCCTCGGCGGGGGTGCTTGAGTGGGTGGTCGATCTCGAACCGGGGATTTTGCGGCGCATTCGGCGGCTGATCCGCCAGGGGCGCTGGGAGGTTGTCAACGGCTGGTGGGAGCAGCCCGACTGCAACCTGCCGGGCGGTGAGTCGTTCGTACGCCAGGGACTTTATGGGCAGAGGTTCTTCCGCGACCGGTTGGGATGCATCAGTCGCATCGGTTACAACATCGATTCCTTCGGACACCACGCCAACCTGCCGCAGATTCTCCGGAAAAGCGGCATGCCGTTCTATGTCTTTATGCGGCCGTCGTCGAAACTGGAGAATGATGAGATCCCGCCCTCGTACTTTGAGTGGGAGGGCATCGACGGCACGCGGGTCACCGCATTCCATGTCACGGGTGTTCACTACAACCTCTGGGATGGTCAGGTTCTGAAGAAATTGGGCGTGGAGGAAGCGGTGCAGGTGCTGCGCCGCACTGGGGAGAGGTCGGCGATGGTTTTTTACGGGGTGGGGGATCATGGCGGCGGCCCGACCAGGGAACTTATCACGGCGGCACGCGGCTACATGCGCGATCCGGCCATGCCCAGGCTGCAGTTCGCCACGGTGGCAGAGGCCTTCCAGGCGATGGCTGACGAAAAGAAGCGGCGACCCTTGTTTAAAGGCGAACTCCAGCACCACGCCTCGGGCTGCTATGCGGCGTTCACCCAGGTGAAACTGCTCAATCGCCGGGCCGAAGAGACGCTTCTGGCCGCGGAGCGGATGTCGGTCGCCGCCGCCCTCGTGGCCGGCCGGCGCTACCCCCGGGCCAGCCTTTCCAAAGCATGGAAAGACGTCCTGTTCAACCAGTTCCATGACATACTGGCGGGGTCGTCCGTACGCGAGGCGTACACCGACGTGCGCGACCAGATGGGCCGGGCGCTGTTCACGGCGGAAAGCGATTTGCAGGCGTCGCAGCAGGCGCTGGCCGGGCAGGTTGACACCCGCGGCGAGGGGCTGGCGGTTTTTGTGTTCAACTCCCATCCATTCGCGGTCCGGCGGCTTATTGAAACTGAGGACCTTGCCAGGGGTGGATGGCGGGGAGTGAATCTCGACTGCTGTTCGTTTTATGACGCGGCCGGGAATGAGATCACCACCCAGAACGTCGCGGCGTCCTCGCACAATTGGTGCCGGCGGCTGGTTTTCCAGGCCGACCTTCCCGCGCTGGGCTATCGGGTGTACCACCTGCGCAATGCCTCGGGCCGGGGACGTCTGCCGGCACGCCGGGTCATGACGGGCGGAAACAGGGTCGAAAATGGCATATTGCGGATCACGGCCGGACAACGCGGCGTACGCATCCGCGACCTGCGCCGCAAGCGGGAGGTGTTGGCCGGCGGAGGTTTCGTACCCGTGGTCATCGCCGATCCCAGCGATACGTGGGGGCACGACTATAGGCATTTCGAAAACGTGGTCGGGCGGTTCGTGTTGAAGAACATAAAGGTTGTCGAAGCCGGCCCCCTGCGAGGCCGTCTGCGGCTGAGCTATACGTACAAGAGGTCCCGGCTCTGGCTCGACCTGCTGCTGGGCAGCGGCGACGACAGCGTTGAGCTTCGCGGCAAGCTTCACTGGATGGAGAGGTTGGCCATCCTCAAACTTCAGTTCCCGGTGCGGGCCGTCCAGCCTGTGGCTACCCACGAGATTCCCTATGCCGCGCTGGAGCGACCGACTAACGGCGAGGAGGAACCCGTTCAGCAGTGGGTTGATGTGGCCGGACCGCAAGGCGGCTTGGCCGTGATCAACGACGGCCGCCCCAGCGTAAGTGTGCGCGACAACGTGCTCAGCCAGACGATTGTACGCAACAGCCCCTTTGCCTGGCAGCACACCAAGATGTACTCGTGGCCGGTCAATCACCCGTTTAGCGAGGAAGACTGGTATCAAGACCATGGCGACAGCGAGTTCCGGCTGCTGCTGGTGCCCCATGCAGGCCATTGGCGCTCGGCCGGTCTCATGGAGCGGGCTCGCCTCTTCAGCCGGTCACCCGATGTTCTGCTGGAAGGAACCCACCCCGGTCGGCCGCAGCCCGTGCTGTCGCTGATCGAGGTTGAGGGTCAGGGCGTGCGTGTAGAGGTCATCAAAGAAGCCGACGATCGCAAGGGGTGGATCGTCCGGGCTGTAGAAACAACTGGCCGCCGGAGCCGGGCGATTATCCGCCTGCCGCATCTGGGCGCCCGCTGGTCCGCAACCTTTACCCCGTGGGAGATCAAGACGTTTCGCATTCGCCAGGGGCGGGTGGCCCCGGAGCCAATGCTCGAGGATCTGCAGCATCGCGCAGGGTCGGAGCTGGCGACTGGCCAGTCCGTTTCGGGGCCGATTTGATTGGCGCGCCTTGCTGAAGGAAAATCGCCTGCGCCACCGTAACCGTAGATTCCTGATACCCGCGCCCGGGCGTCGCCGCCAAGAGCAACCCAAGCGGCCCCCCTGGATCCGCCCTGGCCTGAAAGAGTGCAAGCCGTGACAATCCCATCGGACTACCCGCAGCGGGTCTATGCCGGAGTACTTGGCAAACTCATCGGGGTCTATCTGGGCCGCCCGTTTGAGGGTTGGACCGATGAGCGCATCCAGAAGGAACTGGGCGAGGTCTGGTATTTCGTCAACGACCGGCTGAAGCACCCGTTGGTGGTCGCCGATGACGACATCTCCGGCACCTTCACGTTTGTGCGTGCCCTGGAGGACCACGGTCTGGGGCGGGAACTGACTGCCAAGGCCATCGGCCAGACCTGGCTTAATTACATCATCGAAGGGCGCACGATCCTGTGGTGGGGTGGGCTGGGTAATTCCACCGAGCACACGGCCTATCTGCGGCTCAAGAGCGGCATCCCGGCTCCGCGCTCCGGCTCCAGCGAGGTCAATGGCACCGTGGTAGCCGAGCAGATCGGGGCCCAGATCTTCATCGATGCCTGGGCGATGGTGTGCCCCGGTGATCCTCAGCAGGCGGCCGACTTCGCCCGCAAAGCAGCCAGTGTCAGTCACGATGGTGAGGCGGTGTATGCATCGCAAGTCATTGCGGCCATGGAAGCCCAGGCCTTTGTCGAAGGGAACCTGGCCAAGCTGCTCGATGTCGCCGTGAGTTTCATCCCCAAGGACGCGACAATCTACAGGCTGATCGACGAGCTGCGTTCCCTGCGCCAGCGGGAGGAGGATTGGCACGCCGCGTGGGCGTGGCTTAAGCAGCATTATGGTTACGACCAGTATGGCGGCAACTGCCACATCGTTCCCAATCACGGTCTTATTCACCTCGGTCTGCTCTGGGGTCGGGATGACTTTCAGCGCACCCTGATGATCACCGGCACTTGCGGCTGGGATACGGACTGCAACCTTGGCAATGTTGGTTGCCTCTTGGGAATCAAGAACGGCCTGCGCGGGATCGACGCGGGGGCGGATTTTCGCAGCCCCGTGGCGGACCGGTTGTACCTGCCGACGGCCGATGGCGGACGGGCCGTCACCGATGCGGTTCGCGAAACGTTCGCCTTGGTCAACCTGGGCCGCGCGTTGGCTGGCCAGGAGGCTCTGGCTCCCAAGGATGGCGCCCGTTTTCATTTCGAGCTTCCCGGCAGTGTGCAAGGTTTTCTCGTGGAGCCGGCCCAGAGTATGGCGACCGCGACCATCGAGAACGTCGCCGGACATAGCTCCAAGGGTCAGCGCAGCTTGGCGATTCACTATCGGCGGCTGGCGCACGGCCGAACCGCCGCCATCACCACGGCGACTTTCATCGGCCCGCAGGAACTTGATTCCACCGGTTATGGGCTCATGGCATCTCCCAGCCTCTACAGCGGGCAGACCCTTCACGCCGGGATGGCCGCCGACTCCGGCAACACCCAGCCTGTCGCCGTCCGCCTCATTCTGAAACATTACGATGCCTGCGACGCCCTGCAAACGCGGGCGGCCGCGTGGACAACCTTGGATCCCGGACAGGCCCGGACCTTGCGCTGGGAGGTGCCGGACACCCAGGGCATGCCGATCGCGTCGGTGGGGGTGGAACTCCAGGGCGAGGGCGGCATCGACGGCACGGTCTACCTCGATGACCTTTCCTGGAGCGGCGATCCCAGATTAATGCTGGCCTGCCCCCGGCAGGGGCCGCACAAGGCGTGGCGCGGGGCCTGGGTGGATGCCGCCGATATCCTGTCCCTGGGCGGGTCGGAGAACCTGCGCGTGGTCCAGAATACGGGGCGCGGACTGGTGCTCTACGGTGCCCGGGAGTGGCGCAATTACCAGCTCAGGGCCTCAGTAACACCGCACCTGGTGCGCAGCGCGGGGCTGGCGGCTCGGGTGCAGGGCTTGCGGCGGTATTACGCCGTCTTGTTGCGGCCCTCCGGCCGGATCCAACTGGTCAAAGTCCGCGACGACCGGGAGACGGTGCTGGCCGAGGCGCTGCTCGCGTGGCAACTGACGCGCACCTATGACCTGGTGTTGACTGTGAGAAATCAGACCGTATCCGCTGGCTGGGGTGGCGGCTCGATTCTGGAGGCGACCGACACGCATTTGCCATTCGATAATGGCGCAATCGCCCTGATTTCGGAAGAGGGCCGCTGTGCCTTTGGACCAGCACAAATCTCCCCCGCAGAGTAACGGCGTGCCGGCGCATGGCAGCCCGTTGAAAAATCGGATTCTTTTGGTAATTCCGGGGCTTGATTTGAGCAGGGCGGCCTGTCCCTGGGGGGCTTTGCCGCCGGCCCCCAGATGCCCAGGCTCCCTCCCGGAAGGGCTCAAGGGCCTGGGAGACCAGGGCTGGGGCTTGGTCTGAGGTTTGGGCCGCGCTACAAAGAGAGGTTTTCCCGATCAAGGGGCCTCCCTTTGCACGACACGGAACTCTATCAGCGGATCCTGGGCCTTCACCCCCAGGCAACCGTTTATCGGCATTCCCGGGGCGGGGAGCAAGCACGCGAAATCGGCCTAGCGGCGGCGACAGCCGAAGCACTCCCCCGGGAGGGGCATTGTCAGACCTGGACAACCCGGCCCACCGAGGTAGTTCCGGGCAAGCTGTTCGCTTCGGCCCGCAAGCCAGGCTGTCCCCTGCGTCACGGGCGCGCGGGGGGTGCGGCCTGTGGTCCGGAGCCTGGCAGATCGGGCCTTACACCTCGGCTCATCGGGAAACCGCTCGTTGACGGGCCGCCGCCAGGATGATCCCTTCCGACGCCTCCAGTCCGATCTGCTCCACGTTGAGGCACAGATCGTAATGCCGGGCATCGACCCACTCGGTGCGGAAAAGCCGCCGGTAGAACTGCCGCCGTTCGCGGTCGACGCGCTCGACCAAGATCTGGGCTTCCGCCACAGTCGCCAAGTGATAGGACTCCTGAATGCGCTGACTCCGCCACGCCAGCGACGCGTGCAGAAACACCCGTAGCACACCCGGCTGATTCTCCAGCAGTCGGGCTGCCCCGCGGCCCACGATCACGCAGTCGGTCCGGCGAGCCAGCCCACGGATGACCTCCGCCTGGGTCTGGTGCAACGCTTGGTCCGGGACCGCCACCCGGGGCGGGGTGAAGTATGGGTCCGTGCCGACCGCCAGACCTTCGATCAGGCCCTCCAGCAGGCCATTGACGTGTTCTTCCCGCTGAGCCACTTCAGGGCACGAAACCCCCAGTTGTCGCGCCGTCTCATCGAGAATCTCGCGGTCAAAGTAGGCGATGCCCAGGGCCCGGGCCAGGCGCTGGCCCAGGTAAGCACCGCCCGCGCCGATCTGGCGGGCGATGGCGATGACCCGATGCGGCCGATGCTCAGGCATATCGGTTCCCTTTGGTGCCCGTGGGGGTCCGCGGCCCGCCCAGCATAACGAGTGCCCGCCAATAAGGGTAAGTCCTTATCGTCAGTGCCGATTGAGGTGCCGGGTTGCCCGGTGCCAGCCCTCGACCGCGCTGCTGATCAGCAGGCATGTCACGATGAAGATCGACGCCAGGCTCATGGTGAAACTCCTTCCCATCCGCCCAAGGCTCAGCCCAAATAATGATAGGAGTGTTGTGTCGCGATATGAGAAGTACGGTCGGAAAGGAGGGAGATATACACATCGCTCGTGCTGGGGCAACAAGGCCCTGGCTCCCGGAAAAGAACTTTGCCAGGCCGCCTGGCTTGGCTGCGGCGGCCGGGATAAAGGGAAATTGCTGCGGGATATACCGGAGCATCGCCTCCGGGCTCGGAATCCGCAGAGGGCTCACGTCGATGTCCCACGGCTGGACAATGGCTCGCGGACCTCAGCCGGCACGGTCGAATTGCCACGGCCCACAGGGACACACTGTACATGTATCAGAACCCGCCGCCGCTCCAGAGCAGCAGACCGCTGGGTGGCCGCTCATATCTCCACCAGCATCCGGGCGGGCTCCTCGATGACTTCCTTGATGGTCTTGAGACACAGCACCGCCTCCCGCCCGTCCACCACGCGGTGGTCATAGGTCAGGGCCACGTACATCATGGGCCGGATCACCACCTGGTTGTCGCGCGCCACGGGGCGGTCCTGAATGGTGTGCAGGCCCAGAATCCCGCTCTGGGGCGGGTTGACGATGAGCGTGTAGAGGAGGGATTCATAGACCGCACGGTGGCTGATGGGGAAGGTGCCGCCCT
>JAJXSS010000229.1 GCA_021784455.1 Planctomycetota bacterium | reverse complement strand
TCCATCACCTGCCGCATGAAACTGCGAAATTCCGCCTCCAACTCCTGGGCCAACTGATCCTGGGGCACCTGCGCGAGCCGATCCATGGCTGGTCTCCTTTGCAGCGGCTTCCTGCCGCTATCCCATTGTTGGCGCTATCGCCCGAAAGATTTGGCAGACCCGGTTTTCGCCCAGCCTGAGCATTCATGGCCGCAACTGGTGGACCGCTTGATCCGCGTGGGGCTGGGTGGCGATGGTGACGCTTTCCCGGCACTTTCAGCAACCAGGTGGGGAAGGCAGTATCTACCCGGAGGGCGGGCAAGGCGATTTGAGGAATTTTCACGGAAGCTGTAAAAATCTCTTGATATCTTCAGATTGGGGGGGGTAATATATTGGTCATTCGGCCGGGGAAGCTCATTCTGGCCGGGGAAGGACCGGGGTATGTTCCGCGGGTCAGTGAAATTCCGAGGCCGGGCCACCCATCGCCGCATCATCCGGATGCTTCCGGGGACGCGCGTTCAAGCTGCGTTGGTGACCATTGCAGGCGCGCTATGCGCCAGCCTTCTTGGGAAGAACAGGTGTCCGGATGAATTAGGCCGACTTGATGTACGGTCAGAATGCCACGTTTACCCACGACAAATCATCCTGACACCGTTTCCGGTCTAGTTCCGAGCCGAAAGGACGCAAATGCCAGGGCAAGGATGGCGACGCCTGTGGATTACGATCTTCGTCCTGGCGATCCTCGCTGGCGCGATGTGCTTGTTCGTCCTATGGTGGCTGCAACGTCCAGAGGTCTATCACCAGGACCCAAAGTATCTGGCGGCGGCCCTGAAAGAGATGCCCGTGTCCACCGGGTGGGTGCCTATGTCTGGAGGGCTTCGCGCGCAACTGCGTGTTTCGTCCCTTGACGTTGCAGCAACCCAAGACGTGCGGTCGGCAATCGTGGTGGAGAACGCCGGGCACGCTTCAGCCGCGTTGGAAGACTGGGGATCACCGCCATTTTCCGGGGCCGTCGGTATCTGGTGGATTGACGAGGGCGCTGCGATCGTCAGCCGGGATCGCGCCTCAGCGGTCGGTCGCCGGGGAATTGCGTACGTCAAACCGGGATCGTCGCTGCTCGTGGGACCCGTGACGATGTTCGCTCCCAGCCGCCGCGGCGACTATTCATTGCGCGCTCGGCTGCCGTGGGGCAACACATTTACAGGTCCCCTTGCGTTGCGTGTGACGGACACCTCATGGGGCCCGGCCGAAAACGGGCTGCGGCTTCACATCGGGCCCTACGTTTATGGCAGTGCGCGGAAGGCGTCCAAGGACGACATTCGCGTATTCTGCGAGAATGTCGGCGGCGCGCCGATCAGCATTCCGTATTTGTACGCGCTTCCCGAGTCAAGAAAAGCCGAGGGCGACGCGATCATCGTTACGTGCCATGTGGCCCGGACTTTACAACAGTATGAGCTTATTCCCCCCGGTCAAACCGTGAATTTTGTGGTGCGATCCATGCTGGCCCAGAGCGACAGGTTTCCCGTACGGATACAACTTGTGCTTGATCTATCCGGCGCAAGGGAGGCGCAGACGCAAGCGCGGAATACCGAACCGTGGACCGGGCTCGCGAAATCGAACGTGATGGAAATCGAGTAAGTTTGAGAAGACAAGGTGTCATGAGTCGAGGTCAGTACAGCGGCGGCCACATGCTATGTTAAAGCGGGGTATGTCTTGATGCTGGCGATCACATCCGCGACCGTACTGGAAGGCTGCGTACCCGTGCGTGGTGAAGGTGCGGCGCCTGGGGGCGACGCCCTGCGCATCACGCCCCACCCCCACGCGCGGCAGGTCCGCGCCCGATTTACCTGCCAGAACATTGGCAGCCGCACCCTGCGCGTGGTCGCGCTGGCCCCCGCGGCTCCCCGCACCCGGGCGACGTGCAACATGCAGTTCATCGGCCCCGGCCGACAAGCGGGTGTGGATGTGGTCGTTGCTGTGAATCAGGCGCCGGGCCGCATCGAGTAGCAGGTGGACTTGGTGACCCGGGGGCCGTCGGAGCGGTACCTGACGCCCAAGCTGGCCATCCGTCCGTGCCCCCCCATCGATGCGCCGATCAACTCCCTCGCTTACCGCAGGAATCGGGTGCGACAACGTCTGCGGGTAAAGGGCCCGTCCCCCCGCCTCACTCCCCAAGAGGGGGAGAGGAGATGTCGCCCTTCTTATCCCGAACCCGGGCGCTGAGTCGGCCGCAGGTGTTTCCCGGCCATGCCGATGATCCGGTAGATCGGATCCGGGGTTGGGGGCGGTCACGGGCTGAAAGCTGCTTTCACATTCGATTCATCGGGCCGCTGTTTTTCCGCGCGATCATGGGCCATGCGAGTACGGGCGCCAGTCACCCGCGTAAGTATCAATAGGGCGGAACCAGCCCCGGGGTTGGGGAGGCCACCATGAAACGCCGGACTCATCAAGGAACAATCCTGATATGCGGACTTGCGTGTGTTCTTCTCTGGCCCCTGTCGGCGGGTTCCGCCCGCGGTGCTGAACCCGTCCCCACCGCCATTGTCCCCGCTTCGGCCAGCGGCGAAGCCAGCCTCATTGCGGCGGTGCGCCACGCCACCGACCCTTCCCAGGCGATCCAGGCCTATGCCGCCGCGCGGGCCCGGGAGCCCCAGAACTTTGCCGTCGAACGCGCGTACGTGCAGCGCATGGTTGCTTTTGGCCTGCCGGAAATGGCCGCCGCCCAGGCCTTCGACCTGTCCCAGCGCGATCCGGGCGTCGGGGTGCCCTGGGCGGTCCTGGCCTATGTGGAAGCCCAGCACGGCAACAGCCCGCAAGCCGTTCTGGATATGAGTGCCGCGGCCAAAAGGGCCCCGGAAGATCCGTTCGTGCTGCGCACGGCGGGGCAGATCATGGCCTGGTTTGACCTGTATGTCGACAAGGCCACCGTGACCCCCGAGGTCAGGATCGCGGCGGATTACGTCCGCGAGAAACTGGGAACCCGTCCGCCCTATCTGAGCGCTTACCAGGAGGCTCTGCAGCTCTACGAAACGGGTTCCTCGGGGGCGGTCTTGCCGCAGGAATACGCCCAGGCGGCTTTACCCTCGGCGGGTACGTATTCGGCCAGTGCGGCCGCGGACTATGACCCCCACTTCAATCCCTATTACAACTACAACTACAACTTCAACTACAACTCCGGCGAGTGGTCCTCTCCGTACGGGTGGCCGAGCTGGTACGGCGATGATGATGGCGGGTGGTCGCCGGATGACGGCGGGGATGTTTGGGCCGCGCCATCCTTCCGTGAGGATGATGATGGGGAGCGTGTCTTCGACAGGAACCAGGAAGATTTCGAACCGTGGCGCGATGATGGATTCCATGGGTCCTTTGCCCAGGATCACGTCGCCGGCACACGCGGTGGCTTCCCGGCCGGGCGGCCGACCTTCCGGGCCTTACCTTCACCCGGGGCTTCCACCTGGCGCGAGCTTCCGGGTCAGCCCGACTCACGGATGATGCCCGAACCCCGGCCGATATGGCGTGCCGAACGCGGCTTGGATGACCCGGCCGCAACCTTCAGGCCCCACAACTTCACCCCCCATTCACCCCTGGGTCCTTTTATCACGCATGACCGGGATGCCGGGGGCTTCCATCCCGCGGAGGTGCCCCATGGGCCGCGATACAACGCGGGTTTCGCCCCGCATTTCGGTGCGGGGGATATACCCCACCAAGCCCCATCCTTCGGCGGGTTCCACGGTGCCGGAGGTTTCCAGGGAGACAGAGACTTCCATGGTGGCGGGGGTTTCCATGGAGACGGGGACTTCCATGGCGGCGGCTTCCACGGTGGCGACCGCCGGTGATCGCACAGGAAATTCTCGCATTCGACCCTAGGGGTCAAGGAGGCTGGCATGAAACGCTTGCACTCCGACCGACTGCTGGTGTGCGGGCTTACGGCCCTCGCCCTGGTTGTTTTGCCGCCGAGTCTGGTCCAGGCCAACGCCCAGATGGCGGGCGCGTACAGCCAGGATGTGAAGCTGCGGCGGGTGGAAACCCTGATGCAGACAATCCTGCAGGCGCCCAACTCGTCGGCGGCCGCAAGGGCCTATGCCCGGGCCCGTCTGCAGGCCCCCAGGAGCAGCGCCATCAAGATCGCCTACGTGCGCAAGATGGTCGATCTCCACCGGCCGGACCGGGCCGTCGAGCAGGCCGCCGAACTGGTCCAGACCGACCCGGCCGCGGGGCTGCCTTGGGCGGTAGTCGCCCACGTGGATGCCAAGCGGGGACATGCCATGCAGGCTCTGCTGCATCTGGCCGTGGCCGTCCGCCGGGCGCCCGACCATCCCTTTGTGGTGCGGACCGCGGGGGCCCTGATCGCGTGGTATGACACGCACGTGGACAAAGCCACCGTGCCGCCCCATGTGCGCGAGGCCGTGGCGATGGTGCTGCTGCAGATGGCCGGGCATCCGGCCTTTGTGGCCGCGTACCAGCGGGCCGTTCGCCTCGACCGGGCGGTCAGCCAGAAACCGGCTGGACCGCAGCAGGTCGCGGAAGCGGCGGTGGCATCGCCACCCACGGTGGACGATGCCTATGGCCATGGGCAGCTTGTTAATCCAAACCCTTTCAACGGCTTATATCAGTCCTATCTCGCGCAGCCCTACGCTCGCCCGGCTCAGGGCAACGTCCAAGCGGGCCGTTGGTCGTGGCCGCAGCGTGGCAGCACGATCATCTTCCCGCCGTTCCTTCTTTTTCATTTCCACCATGATCGTGACTAGGCCGGTTGCCCCCTATTGAGGGGGGGCAGGGCCGGAGCAGTTTCGCTTTCTTCTTCAAGCGTCTCATCGCAGGGCCGCCGATGGGCCACCATTAGTTATTTAAAACCTGTAATTTCATGACTTCATAGAGTAGACGCGAACCGTTTGTGGATTGTTACCGACCGTCTGGGGCGATTGGTGGCAGCGTGTAATTCTTAACAATTCTCTAACACAGCGCCGTTAACCTGCATGCGTGGCCCAGACAATGGTCAGGCGCCTGACTGCGGACATGGGTTTCTTACCGTCAACTAACCAAGCCGTAACATTGCCGTCTTAGCATCACAGCGCGTCATTGGTAATGGAACCTTGATCTACTTCACAGGAGCGAATCATGCTAGGACGATTGTTCACGAAGACGGCAGTGACTGCGGTGGTGCTGAGCGCCGCATTGTTGGGCACCGATCGCGTGGCCCAGGCAGTGCAGATCACGGGGGCGGGATCGACCTTTGTCTATCCGATCATGCTTAAGTGGATGCAGCTTTACCAAAAGAGCCACCCGGACATCAAGATTGACTACGAGGCGATCGGGTCCGGTGCCGGCATCAGCAACCTGACCAACCGGACGGTGAACTTCTGCGGTTCCGATGCCTACATGACCAATTCGCAGATTGCCGCGTGCGGCGGGCACGTGTTGCACCTGCCCGAGGCCGCCGGTCCGGAGGTGATGAGTTACAACCTGCCCGGCGTCAATCAGCAACTGGTCTTCAATGGCCGGCTGATCGCCGACATCTATCTGGGCCGCGTGACCCAGTGGAACGACCCAGCCATTCAAAAGCTGAATCCGGGCGTGAAGCTGCCGGATCTGCCCATTCTGGTGGCGCATCGCTCGGATGGTTCGGGCACCACGTTCATTTTCACCGGTTACCTGTGCAAGGTCAGCCCGGACTGGGCGCAGCAGGTGGGCCAGGCCACTTCGGTCAACTGGCCGGTCGGCCGCGGGGGCAAGGGCAACCCCGGGGTGGCGGCGCTGATCGAAAAGACCAGGGGCGGGCTGGGGTATCTCGAGTATGCCTACGCCATTCAGGGGCACTTTTCCGACGGCCGCAAGATTCCCGTGGCCAAGCTGATCAACAAGGACGGTAACGCGGTGGCGCCTTCCATCCCCGCGGTCATTGCGGCGCAGAAGGCCATCGTGGAAAACCTGCCCGCGGATCTGCGTCTGCCCATCATCGATCCGTCGGGCAAGGACGCCTATCCGATTTCGGGCTTCACCTACCTGATCATCAACCAGGATCTGGGGTACATGAGCAAGGAGAAGGCCCTGGCGACGGTCCAGTTCATCCACTGGATCCTCACCCAGGGACAGGACTACTGCAAGGATCTGGAATACATTCGTCTGGGCCCGGCCATGCAGAAACAGGTGCTGGCCGAATTGTCCAAGGTGCGCTGGAATGGGCAAAAGCTTCTCAAGGATTAATCGCCGGCAGGCGATGGACGCTCCTCCGCGCAGCCGCGGGCAGCGGTGGGTGACCCTGCCTGCGCACGGCAACGATCCCACACAGGAGGGGTTCCCGGCCAGCAGCCGGGAACCCCTGTTCTATTTCAAGGCTGATTGACTTAAGCGACGGACGCAGGTCCCGATGGCCATGACCACCGCCTCCAACACCAGCGAACCCGTCCGCCTTGCCTTCGGCAAGCGGCACCGGGGTTTGCGCCGTGCGCTGGATCGCCTGGTCGCGGGCCTGGCGGCCGCCGGCGCGGTGATGATGTGCCTGCTGCTGGTGCTGATCTTTCTGGTGTTGCTGAACGGGGCCTGGATGGCGCTGCGCCAGATCAACTGGCACTTTTTCACCAGCGCGGTGTGGGACCCTGTCGAGGGGCACGATCACTATGGCGTGCTGGCATTCGTTTACGGCACGCTCGTCACCACCGCGATTGCCCTGGTGCTGGCCGTTCCCATGAGCATCGGGGTGGCGGTGTTTATCGTGCGCATCGCGCCGCGCTGGCTGGCGGGGCCGATTTCCTTCCTGGTGGAACTGCTGGCCGCCATCCCCAGCGTGGTCTACGGCCTGTGGGGCGCGTTTGTCATGTCGCCCTGGCTGCAGAACAACCTGGAAACCTGGATGTGGCATGCGCTGCACAACCTGAATTTCATTCCTATCGGCCACTACCGCACCGGCCACTACGTCCAAGGCCGGTTCCTCCAGGATGTCGCATACTTCCCGTCCAACCTGGTGCACGGCGGGCCGTCGGGCACGGACTATCTGGCCGGCGGGCTGATTCTGGCCATCATGATCCTGCCCATCATTACCGCCATCACCCGCGATGTGCTGAGGCAGTTTCCCAGCGATCTGGAAGAAGGGGTGTACGCCATGGGCGCCACCTGGTGGCAGACGACGCGGGTGGCCCTGCACTATTGCCGGGTGGGCATTTTCGGGGCCGCCATGCTGGGCATGGCCCGCGCCATCGGCGAAACCATGGCCATCATCATGGTGATCGGCAACACGGACCGCATCTCCACCAGCCTGTTTGCCGGCGGACAGACCCTGACGGGGATTTTTGTCAATGAATTCCTCTCGGCCGACCGCCCCATTTATCTCAGTGCCATGATGTACG
>JAJXSS010000228.1 GCA_021784455.1 Planctomycetota bacterium | reverse complement strand
ACAGAGCAACCTTAACGCACTCGTGGATGGGGCGGACCTTGGGCAAAAGAGGCGGCAGGTCCCGGGCCGGCAGGCCGCTGCCCGTGGTGGCGTTTTCCACGTAGGCCCGGTGTCCCACCGTGGCCACATCGTACATGTTGCGCATGGAGGGCACGTTGCCCGTCACGGCGCAGTCGCCCAGGGAGATCAGGAGTCGCGTCCGCTCGCGGATGCGCTGGATCTTGTGCAGGTCCTCGCTGCTGGAGACCGCCCCTTCCACCAGCGTGACATCCACGCCCTTGGGGAACTCCTTGATGTCCATCGTGGGGCTGCAGACGATGTCGACCTGCTGGACCAGGTCGATGATCTTCTCGTCCATGTCCAGCAGGCTCATGTGACAGCCCGAGCAGCCATCGAGCCACGCGGTCGCAATCTTTGGCCGGCTCATCGCCACCTCTCTCTCATCTGGGTCAGATACGGCAGGAACTGCCGCCGTTTGGCCATCTCGGCCACGCTGGTCCCCTTCTGGCTCATGGCCCCCGTGGGGCACACCTGCACGCACTTACCGCAGCCGGTGCAGGAAGTCGCCTGGGCCCAGGGCACCTCATAATCCGCCACCACCCGGGAATTGATGCCCCGGCCGGCGTAATCCCAGGTGTGGGCCCCTTCGATCTGGTCGCACACCCGGATACAGCGGGCGCAGAGCACGCAGCGGTTGTGATCGTGGCGGAACAGATCGTGCGAAGAATCCACCGGCAGACGCGGATAACGGTACGGCAGCGTCACGTGGGTCAGGCCCAGTTTCTGGGCCAGCTCCTGCAGGTCGCAGTGCCCGTTGGACACGCACACCGAGCACACGTGATTGCGCTCCGAAAAAATCAGGGACAGGATAGTGAGCCGGTGTTTCCGCAACCGCTCCGAGTCGGTCACCACCTCCATCCCTTCCGAGACTTTGGTCAGGCACGAAGGCACCAGGCGATTGACGCCCTTGACCTCCACCAGGCACAGGCGGCAGGCCCCCACGGGTTTGAGGCCCTTGAGGTCGCACAGGGTGGGGATGTAGATCCCGTGCCGGCGGGCCGCCTCCAGAATCGTCTCACCGGTGTGGGCATCGATGTAGCGACGATCCATCATCAGGACGACTTTCCCGTTCATCGCACGAGCTCCTTGGCCGGATGCCGTCGGAACGCAGAAGCCAGAAAACGGAGAACAGAATGCAGCCTCATCGGACGGCCTCCTGGACCACGGGCGCCAGTTTGGCTGCCTCGCTTTTTGCCGGTGAGGCTTTGACATCACAGCGCAGGCAGCGCGTGGCCTCCACGCGGGCATCTTCGGGCGACAGGCCCACCGTCACCTCGACAAAGTGATTGCGCCGCTCGGGCACGGCCACCTGGCCGCCGTGATGCCGCCCGCCGCCCATGGGCACCAGGGGCACGCGCTCCTGATAGTTGATCTCGGGCCGCAGCCGGCTCAAACGCGGGCTGCCCATCAGATCGCGATCGATAGCCGCGGCGGCCCGCTTGCCCGAGCCCATGGCCATCACCACGTTAGCCGGCCCATGCACCACATCGCCCGCAGCGTAAACGCCCGCGCCGGGATGGCCCGTCTCCATGGTCAACGGGTTGACGGCCACCTTGTCCCCCGGGCCCAGTTCCAGTTCCAGTTGCCGCACCAGGTCGCCGTCCACCTTCTCCCCCGCCGCCACCACGATGGTGTCACAGAGGATGGTCTCGACTTCCTCGGTAACCTGGGGGGTGCGCCGGCCGAACAGGTCGAAGGGCCCCAACCGGGCTTTGCTTACTTCCAGGGCCGTCACCCCGCCATCGCGGGAGCCAAGGATGCTCTTGGGCACCGCCAGGAAGTGGAATTCCACACCCTCGGCCTCGGCCGCCTCGGTCTCTTCGGCGATGGCAGGCATGTCCGATCGCCCGCGGCGATAGGCCACCGTCACCTGCGAGCCCAACCGCACCGCCGTGCGGGCCGAGTCGATCGCGGAGTTGCCCCCGCCGATCACCACCACGCGCTTGCCCACCGGGGCCGTCTCGTGAGTGGCCACGGCCTCCAGCAGCTCCAGCGAGGTCATCACGCCGCGCAAATCCGCCCCGGGGATGCCCAGGGCCACCTCTTTCCACGTGCCCAAGGCCAGGAGCACGGCATCGAAATTCTGCTGGAGCTGGGCCAGGGTCTTGTCCCGCCCCAGGCGCCAGTTGAAAACGAATTCGACACCCAGTTTCTGGATCAGGCCGATCTCACGGTCCAGCACGCTTTCGGGCAGGCGATACTCCGGCAGGGCGTAGCGGAGCATGCCGCCGGCCTGGCCCCGGGCCTCGTACACCGTGACCTGATGGCCCAAGAGCCGCAGGTAGAAGGCCGCCGCCAGACCGGCCGGACCAGCCCCCGCGATGGCCACCTTGCGGCCCGTATCCTTGGCCTGGCGTCCGGCCACCTGTTCGACAATCTGGCTGTAATTTTCCGGCCGGAAGGCCTGATCCACCACAAACCGGTGCATGTCCCGGATGGCCACCGGTTCATCCACATCCCCGCGGCGGCACCGGCTTTCGCAGGGGTGCTGGCACACCCGTCCGGTCGAGGCCGGCAATGGGTTATCCATCAGCACCGCCAGGGCCGCTTCTTCCAACCGGCCTTCGTTGACCAGTTGCAGATAGCCGGGAATGTTCATGTGCACCGGGCAGGTGTTCTCGCAAGGCGACACAAACAACGCCTCGCAGGCCGTGGGCAGGCAGCGCCGCTCCTGCACGTGCTCCAGATACTCCCGCCGGAAATACTTCAAGGTCGTCAGGACGGGGTTGGGGGCCGTCTGCCCCAGGCCGCACAGCGAGGTTTCCTTGATCATCTGGGCCAGGGATTCCAGAGTGGCCAGGTCCTCTTCCCGGGCTTCGCCGCTGGTGACCAGCTTGAGAATCCTCAAGGCGTGATCCAGCCCCACGCGGCATGGCACACACTGGCCGCACGATTCGGAGTGGGAGAACTCGATGAAGTACCGCGCCACATCCACCATGCAGTTGTCTTCATCCATCACCACCATGCCCCCCGAACCCATGATCGCCCCGAGGGCCGCCAGCGACTCGTAATCTACGCTGGAATTGAACAACTCCGCCGGGATGCACCCCCCGGAAGGGCCGCCCGTCTGCACCGCCTTGACCTTCTTGCTCGTGCCCGTGCCGCCGCCGATGTCGTAGATGATCTGTTTCAGGGCCGACCCCAGCGGCATCTCCACCAGGCCGGTGTTCTTCACCTTGCCCACCAGCGAAAACACCTTCGTTCCGGGGGATGTGCTGACCCCGGTGCCGGAGAACCACTCGCCCCCCTTGGCCAGGATGGGCACGATGTTGTACCAGGTCTCCACGTTGTTGATGTTGGTGGGCGCCCCCTCCAAGCCCTTCTGGGCCGGGAAGGGCGGGCGCGGCCGGGGCCGGCCCGAGCGGTCCTCCAGCGAGGCGATCAGCGACGTTTCCTCGCCGCACACGAACGCCCCGGCTCCTTCCACCAGGTTCAGGTCAAACTTGAAACTCGTCCCCAGGATCTCCGAACCCAACAGGCCCATGCCCCGGGCCTGCTCGATGGCCCGTTTCAGGCGCATCACCGCCAGGGGATACTCGGCCCGCACGTACACCACGCCCTGGGTGGCCCCCACCGCATACCCGCAGATCATCATGCCCTCGATCAGGGCATGGGGATCGCTCTCGATCTCGTTGCGGTTCATGTAGGCGCCCGGGTCGCCCTCATCCGCATTGCAGATGATGAACTTGCGCTCGCCCGGGGCCTTCTTGAGCATCTCCCACTTGTTGCCGGTGGGGAAACCCGCCCCGCCCCGCCCCCGGAGCCGCGCCTTTTTGACCTCGTCGATCACCTGGTCGGGTGTGCGGTTCTTCAGGACGTCATAGATAGTGAAGTACCCCCCTACCGCGATGTACTCCTCGATATCCTCGGGGTTGATCAGCCCGCAATTGCGCAGCACCGTCTTTTTCTGCCCTGCCCAGAACGGGATCTGGTTCCACTCGGGCACCTCATCCAGGCCGCTGCCGTATTCCAGCACACCCGTCAGGTGATCCCACCGGCTGATCTTGCACAGGGCCCGGCGGGTGGGCAATTTGCCGTAGGCCAGAGCCTGGGCGATCTCTTCCGTATCGGCCGCGGTGACCCTGTTCAGGATGAGCATGGGCTGGCCCGGCACCCATAAATTCACCAGCGGCTCCTGGGCGCAGTACCCCAGACAGCCCACCGTGGCCAAGTGGGCATCCACGCCCAGGTTTTCCAGGTTGTCGGCCAGGCCCTGGAAGATCTCGTGGCCACCGTTGCCTTCCCCGCACGTGCCCAGACCCACCCCCAGACGCGGCTTGTCGGGCAGGATTTTCTTCAGACCCTGCTCGCGCACCGCTTGCAGAGCATCCATGACGGCCAGCCTCATGTCCGGCCTCCTTCCTTCTTCTTGGCTTCCGTGATCTTGCTCACCGAAGACAGCAACTTCTGGCGGTTCATGTGTCCGTGAATCACCCGGTCCACCTCCACCACCGGGGCCAGGGCACACTGGCCAAAGCAGGCCACCGTGCGCACGGTGAACTCGTTGTCCTGGGTGGTCAGGCTGATCTTTTCCGTCTGGCCCGGCTCCACCGGGGTAAACGTCAGGCTGGACATCAGGGCCTCCAGCAGGTTGCGCGAGCCGCGCGTGTGGCAGGCCGTGCCGCGGCAGATGGTCAGCGTGTGCCGGCCCTGGGGGTCCATGTTGAAAAAGCTGTAGAACGTGGCCACATTGCGCACCTGCGACAGCGGCAGGCCCATCAGTTCGGCCACCTTGGCCACCACCTCGGGGGGCAGGAAGTTGGCCGGGTGGGCCGCCTGGGCTGCTTCCAGCACGGCCAAGAGCGCCCCGGGACGGCCGCTCTTCTCCGCTACGATCCGCCCCAGGTCCTCGGCCGAAGGTCCGCGGGCTTCCGACTGCATCACCTGACTGACCATGAAACACCTCCCCCCCGGAAATTGTCCCGGCCTGGGGTGGCCAGCGCCCACCCCTCCCGGAAATTCCGGGGGTTTCGGGAATTCCGGGGGTTCCGGGGGGGCGCATCAGCAACACCACGCGTCCAAGCAAATATGTGGCCCAGGACGGGAACCGTCCGGCCACTCAAACACCTCAATGCCAACCGTGCAGACAACACAACAGTCTTCCATATCCCCCGGAACCTCCCCCGGAAATCCGCTGACAACCCCACGAAAACCGGCGGCCCCCGACGCTTGGGAAGCATACACCATCTAACTAAAGATTGCACGATCAGATAATCCTGTGATTGCCCGCTGGGGAAAAGTGGCCCGGTGCCCGGAGGGCCGGGGGCCCCGGGCCCTGGGACGACCGTTACGACAAGCGGCGGGGGGCGTGGTGTATCACGTGCTCAACCGGCGGGTGCTGCGACTGAAGTTCTTGGACGACGACGGGGATTCCCCCGCGAGCATTGGATCCACCTGAGGACCAGCAATCCTCTGGAACGATTGAACCGCGAGATTGGTGACGTTGGCGTTCGAGTTCCGCTTGTATTCGATGATCGTCGGGCAGAAGTTCTCGTCGATCCCGAGCGTGTCGATCCGTCCCGCGTGGGTCTTGCCGGTCGAGTACTCCGAGGCGACAAAACGAACGTGCAGGAACATCTCAAGGTGCTTCTCGATCAGCGCCTGAAGCCTCTTCTCCAGCTTGACCGGTTTGCCAACGAGCTCTTTGGCGGAGCCATTCGTCAGCCGGAATAGTTTGATGTCGCTCATCGAGAACTCCTTCGCCTTCGGTTCATTGTCGCCATTCGCAGGCACTCACCGGCCAGCTTCCATCTCTTTGACCTTCCAGATGTCTCGCGCCAGGGCCATGAGCATCGTCTGGCGTTTGTCGATGTTCTCGGCCGTCCAGTCATCGAACGACACCGGGTTATACTCGAACCGGTCAACCAGGCCGCGTAGGGGAATTTTCAGAGCAGCAGTTCAGCCTCCCAGTTCACTTGGCCCCATGGCGTGTTGAACGTCTTGACAGAAAAGGAGTCAAGAGCAATCCTGTTCGGCGCGGACTCGTGAAAGCTGGAAGGGATTTCGGATGGAGGACTTGTCATGTTTCGACTGAACCCAAACTTGGCGGCCGTGATCACAGCGGCGGCGATGGAATGCCTGGCGATGGCCCCGGCCGCCCGGGCAGACGTGGTGTATTATGTCTATACGGGCAGTCCGTTCACCGAACAGTTCACCACAGGTACCGCCCTTGACGCCTACAACTTAGTGGGTTGGAGGATCGACGCCGTCGCAACACTCGTCACCCCCTCGCCCAACGGCAACTTCTATTGGTACGGCGGCGACGGCATCGTCTCTATAGACATTTCCCTTCTCAACCACGCTGGAGACCCAATATTCAACCAACTCTACTATGGACACACTTATTCCGACAACGGAAGTAACAGCGAAATGACACTTGTCGGAGTCAACGGGGGAAGTGTGGTGCAATCGTTCTTTGGCGTCGTGGCGCCAATCGACGGAGAAAGCTGCATAATTCAGTCCCAGTGGAACGATCCAATCATGGGATCTTTCGGGGACGAGTTGGGTGATGAGGAGTGGGGCTCGGTCATCGCTGACACGACAACGCCAGGAACCTGGTCAGGTCCGTTCCCGGCGCCGGAGCCTTCGAGTCTGTTTTTCACTGTCGTTAGCCTGATCGGTCTTGGCACCCTGAAAAGGGGACACTAGTGTAGTGATGCATAATTAATGCAATATACACCCCCGCGTTGCGTTGTACCTTCCACCCAGGGAGGATCAAGCCATGCGGGTAGCGCCCCAGATCAATCTCAGTGAGCAGCAGCACCAGACCTTGGAGCGCTGGGCCCGCGGCCGCAGCACGCCTGTGCGGCTCATGCAAAGGGCCCAGATCGTGTTGCGGGCTGCCCAGGGCCAGCGGAATCAGGAGATTGCCGCCGCCCTGGAACTGGACCCCAGCATCGTGGGCCGCTGGCGTAGCCGCTTCGCTGGGCAGGGCTTGGCGGGCATCGCCAAAGACGCCCCGGGACGCGGGCGCAAGCCGGTGGTGCGCGACGCGCTGGCCCAGAAGATCATTCAGGCCACGACCCAGCAGAAGCCGGCCCACGCCACCCACTGGAGCACACGCACCTTGGCGGAGGCTCTGGGAACGACCCAATCGATGGTGCACCGCGTGTGGAAGGCCAACCACCTCAAGCCCCACCTGACCCGGAGCTTCAAGCTCAGCCATGACCCGCACTTCGTGGAGAAGCTGGTGGATGTGGTGGGGCTCTACCTCAACCCGCCGGAGCATGCCCTGGTCCTGTCCTGCGACGAGAAGAGCCAGATTCAGGCCTTGGAC
>JAJXSS010000227.1 GCA_021784455.1 Planctomycetota bacterium | reverse complement strand
GGGGGGTTTCCCGACCGGGATTGGGGGGCGGGGCCCCTCCCCGCTCACCCACCTTCTCCGGATTTTGTTTATTTAAAGGGGGGGGGGGTTTTTTTTGGGGGGGGGGGGAGGGAGAAGACGCTATCGTGACCGTAGTACGAAATACATTTGATGAAGAGGCTGCCGCTTCGGCCGGCACGGCGCCGGACCGGGTGGTGGTCGTTTCGCCTTCCGAGGAGTTGGCCAATCAGGTGCGCGGGATCTTGCCGGGGGTGCCGGTGGACATGGTGCGCAGTTCCCTGATGGCGCTGGGCGAGATCGGTGTGGGCGGAGCCCCCCGGGCCGTCGTCCTGGGGTCGAGCGAAGACTGGGCCCAGGCGGCGGGCGTGGTGGAATCGCTGCGCAGCCTGGCGCCTGCCGCGCGGATGATCGCGGTGGCGGGCAGCCGGGATGCCGCCGCCCTGCTGCATGCCGCGCAACTGGACGCCCTGCTGGTCGAGCCGCTGGGCGCCGATGCGCTGCGGGTGGCCCTGACCGGCGGCCCCCTCCAAGAGCCATCCTCCTCCTGCCCGCCCGAAGGGCAGGGAGTTCCGAAGTCGGATGGCCCGCCCCCGGAGGATGAGGAACTGGGTGATGTGGACCTGGTCGAGCACCTGGTGCGGCGTCAGCCCGGTTTCACCGACCTGGCGCTGCGCGTGGTCCGGGCCCGGTGCGGGCTGGCAGGGGCTCATGTGGTGCGCGGCCCGGCCCAGCCGGGCGGGACGAGCGAGGTCCGCGTGCCGCTGGTCTTTGATGGCCGCACCCTGGGCACGCTATGCGCTCCCGCGCCGGCCAAAGAGGCCCAGTTGGCGCCCTGGGCCGGATGGCTGGCCCGCTGGCTGGCCATCGAGGCGCAGATGTCGGGTCTCTGGCATCTTGCGTTTACGGATGAACTGACGGGGGCGTGGAACCGCCGTTACTGCCACCGTTTTCTGGAAATGATGATCAAACGCGCGGCCACGGAGCGTTTCCGGGTGACTGTGATGGTGTTCGACATCGACGATTTCAAGATCTACAACGACCGCTACGGCCATGCCGCCGGCGACGACATCCTGCGCGAAACGGCGCGCCTGATGCGCTCGGTGGTGCGGCCGCACGACGTGGTGGCCCGGATCGGTGGCGATGAGTTCGCCGTCGTCTTCTGGGATGCCCAGCAGCCGCGCCGCCCGCACAGTGAGCACCCCAACGACGTGCGCAAGGCGGCCGAGCGCTTCCAGAAGGCCATCTGTGCCCATCGCTTTCCCAAGCTGGGTAACCAGGCTCCCGGTACCCTGACCATCTCGGGCGGGTTGGCGAGCTTTCCCTGGGATGGCCGCACCCCGACCGAACTGATCGAACGGGCGGATGCCATGCTCCTGCAATCCAAGGCCCAGGGCAAGAATGCCCTGACGTTCGGCCCCGGTGCCGCTCGGGGCTGCGATCAGTAGGTTCAGTCCGGGCCGAACATTCCTTCCAGCCGTTCCAAGATCGCCCAACACGTGCCGCACACGCTGGTCCCCAAGGCGGTCGGCCCGGGCCGAACCTGCCAACCTGCCCCTGGCGGCGTCAGTTGCGCCCGGCACGTTCATCCCACTTTTTTCTTGCCTACCCCATTGCCATGCAATGAAATAACGCAGATAATCCCGGGCTCGCGGTATCTGACAGCCCCCCACCCAAGGAAGGAAACGAAGATGTCATTTGATTCGACGATCCAGGCCAAGGCCATCGAGTTGTCCAAGCTCGCCTACGAAATGACGGCGGCGGCGGGATCAGGACACCCCACCAGTGCGGCCAGCCTGTCGCACATCGTCTCGGTGCTGATGTACAAGCACATGCGTTGGGAGCCGGCCAATCCGGCTCATCCTTCGAGCGACCGCCTGGTGCTGTCGGAAGGGCATGCTGTGCCGATCGTCTATGCTGCGTGTGCCGACCTGGGGGTGATGATCGGGGCCAGCAAGGACCAGTGGCGGCCCATGACCCGCGAAGACGCCCTGCAATTGCGGGCCCTGCGTTCCCCGGTTGATGGCCACCCCAACCCGGTCGAAGGCTTCCCCTTCTTTGATGCCGCCACGGGCTCGCTGGGCCAAGGGCTCTCAATCGCGGCCGGCCTGGCGGCGGCGGCCCGGCTGGACAAACTCGATAAGCGCATCTTCTGCATCATCGGCGACGGGGAGAGCCGCGAAGGCCAAATCTGGGAGGCGGTGGACTTCATCAAGGACCATCACCTTTCGGCCGTCTGCCCGATCTTCAACTGCAACCACTTTGCCCAGTCGGATGCGGTCAGCGCCCAGCAAGGTCCGGACATCACGGCCAGGAAACTGGAGGCGGCCGGATTCAAAGTGGTGGTGATTGACGGCCATCAGCCGTCGCAGATTCAGGAAGCTCTGTCCACCCACGCCCAGTGTCAGTTTGACCCCCAGGCAGCCCCGGTGGCGATCGTGGCCAGGACCATCAAGGGTTGGGGCAGCCCCTCGCAGCAGGGGCAGGGCCATCACGGCAAGGCGGCCGAGGGCGAGGCCCTGGCCAAGGCCCTGGTGGAACTGGATGAGACGGCCAAGCAGGTGGGCGCGCTGGCGGATGCGCCTCTCAAGATTGAGCTGATGTCGCCGGGCAAGCCGGAAGCTCCGGCCATCAAGGCCGCCCCCAGCTTCACCGAAGCCTGCAAGCAGTTCGGCCTGGAAGATAAGATCCTGGCCAAGAAGAAGTGTTCGGCCCGGCGGGCCTACGGGATCGCGCTGCACGCCCTGGGCCTGGCCCAGGGCCATGTGGTGGCCCTGGATGCGGACGTCAAGAACTCGACTTTCGCCGAGGATTTCTACAAGGATGAGACCCTCAAAGAGCGCTTCTTTGAGTGCCGCATCGCCGAACAGAACATGGTGTCGGTCGCCGCGGGCCTGTCGGCCGGAGGCAAGGTCCCCTTCGCTTCAACCTTCGCCAAGTTCTTCACCCGGGCTTATGACCAGATCGAAATGGCCGTCAACAGCGGCGCCAACCTGAAGCTGACGGGTTCGCACTGCGGGATCACGCTGGCGGCCGATGGCCCCAGCCAGATGTCCCTGCCGGACGTGGCGTGGTTCCGGGCGTTCAGCCTGGCGGCCAACAAGAAATTTGATCCCGCGTTCTACATCCTGCAGCCGTCGGATGCCTTCCAGGCCTATGCCCTGACCCTGGCCATGGCCGAGCACTCCGGCCCGTGCTACATGCGCACGGTGCGGGCGGATGTGGAGTTCCTGTACGGAGAGGCGGACAAGTTCACGCTCGGGGGCCACGAGGTGCTTTCGGAAGGTCGGGACCTTCTGATCGTGGCCTCGGGCTACATGGTCCATGAGGCCAACAAGGCCCTGGAGAAGCTGGACGCCCAAGGTGTGGATGCCACGCTGGTGGACCTGTATTCCCTGCCCTTCGATGCCGATGCGCTCCTGGATCTGGCCAACGAAAACAATGCCATGATCCTCAGTGTCGAGGACAATTATGGCGGCGGCATCGGCAGCGCTCTGGCCGACGCCGTGGCGGCCGATGGCGGCGGCTTCAACCTGCGGCAGATGTATGTGCGGCAGACGCCCAAGAGTGCCCGCACCACCGAGGATGTGCTGGCGGCGGCGGAGTTGTCGGCCGACCACATCGTGCAGCAGGCGATGTCCTTGCTGGAACTGTCGGCGACGTGATCCCCGGGGTGCGCAGACGCCCCCACGACCGGCCCAACCTGATTCCCCCACCGACCCCGTGCCCGAGCGCGGGGTCGGTTGTTTACTGGCCCGCCGGCCCTGGCGGCCAGCGGCGCAGAGGATCCACGGTTCAATCTGCGAGATTGGCCCGCGGCTCAGAGGCGTGATCGTGCCCCGGTGATCGGGCTCGGGGGGCGGCGCTGGGCGCCCAGGATCAGCAGCCGGCGATGCCTCTTACCCGCCGCAGCAGGACCCGCCGCCTTGCCCCGACTTGTCACCGCAGCAGCAGGCGGACGGGGCGGCGGCACTGCGGTTCCAGGGCAGGGTGGCGATCAAGTTGGCCATGGGGCAGACACCGGTAAAGCCGGCCATGAGCAAGCCGCCACCGGCAAGGGTCGGCAGGAGCAGAAACCAGGGACTCACCCAGAAGCCCAGGGCCAGGCCGGTCAGGACCATCACGCCGATCACGAGCTGCGTCTGGCGCATGACATCGATGATGATTCGGCCGGCGGGCGCGGCGTTTTTGGGCCCGGCAGGGGGCAGGGAGGTGGGCAGGCCCGCCTGCTTCCACGCCATGATTCCGCCGGCCAGATTCCACACCTCGGGAACCCCGGCCTTGGCCAGCAGCATGGCGGCCTGGCGTGAGCGCATGCCGCTGCGGCACTGCAGGAGCAGTTTGCGGCCCGGTGGCACTTCCACGCGGGCGGGGTTGAACGCGGAGAGTGGGATCAGTTGCGTGCCGGGGATGCTTTCGGCGGCATATTCACCGGCCTCGCGGACATCGACCATGATGGCTTGGCCGGATTGCAGCCACTGATGGGCCGTGGCGGGATCGATCTCGCGCACGGTTCCGGGGGCGGCGGGGGTGTGGGTAGCGGTCATTGCTATCTCCAGGGCTTGAGGATTGTGGATTTCTGATTTTCGATTTTCGGTTTGCCGAGGCGTGGCGGCGCCGGGCGTGTGCGGGCGGTTTGCCCGTTGCCCAGCGAAGATGCACAAGCACCAGTCATGTCGTGATTTTCTCGGGCAGGGCGGGCAGGTAGCCTTGCATGAGCATGCCGCCGGCGACGGTGTGGACTTCGCGGAAGCCGTTCTGGCGCAGGATACGTGCTGCATAGTAGGCGCGCTGGCCGCCGCGGCAAACCACGTAGAGGGGGCGGGTGGCATCGAGTTCCAGCAGCCGGCCGCGCAACTCGTTCAGGGGGATCCAGTGCGCCTGGGGCAGGTGACCGGCTTGCCACTCGGGTTTGGTCCGCACATCCAGCACCTGGGCCCGCGGGGGCAGGTCGCGCGTGACGGGGGGCGGCACCAGGTCATCCAGGTCGCGGCGGTTGTTCTGGCCGATAAAGCCGGCCAGGTGGATGGGGTCCTTGGCGGCGCCAAAAGGCGGGGCGTAGGTGAGGTCGAGGTCGGCCAGGTCTTCGATCCGGGCCTTGAAACGGATGGCGGTGGCGATCACATCCAGGCGTTTGTCCACCCCGGCCCCGCCGACGATCTGGGCCCCCAGGATCCGGCCATTATCGGTGCGGTAAAGGACTTTCAGGATCATCTCCTGGGCCCCGGGGTAGTAGCCCACGTGGTGGTTGGCGGGCAGCCACAGGGCCTTGCAGGGGATGTTGGCCTGGTGGGCCTGGCGCTGGGACAGGCCGGTCAAGCCGGCGGTGGCGTTGAAGACACGGACGATGGCGGTGCCCAGCACGGCGGGCATGGGCGGGGCGGCATCGGTGGCGGCGTGCTCACCGGCGATGCGGCCAGCGCGGTTGGCGGGCCCGGCCAGAGGGATGCGTTGGGGCAGGTCGGTAACGCCATGCACGTATTCGGCGGCATCGCCCACCGCGTAGATGTCGGGATCGGCCGTCTGCATGAAGGCGTTGACGGCGATGCCTCCGGACTGGCCCAGGGCCAGGCCGGCGGCCTTGGCCAGGGCGGTGTTGGGCCGGACCCCCATGGCCAGGATTACCAGGTCGGCGGGGATGATGGTGCCGTTGGCCAGACGCACCTGGTAAACGCGGTCGCCTTGGGTATCCAGGGCTTCCAGGCCCGAGCCCAGATGCAGGCAGACGCCCTGGCGGGTAAGTTCGGCCTCGACGATGCGGGCCATTTCCGGATCGAGCGGGGGCAGCACCTGGGGGGCCAAGTCCACCAGGGTCAAGCCGGTCTGCAGGTGGTGCAGGTTTTCGACCATTTCCAGGCCGATGAAGCCGGCGCCGATCACGACGGCATTGCGGGGGTGGGCGGAATCGAGGTAGCCCTTGATGCGGTCGGTGTCGGCCAGGTTGCGCAGGGTAAAGACGTTGGCCGCACGCATGCCGGGGATCGGGGGGCTGATGGGCGAGGCGCCGGGGGCGAGGATGAGCTTGTCATAGGCCAGTTCGGTGGTGGCCTGGGTATTGCCATCGCTCAGCGTGACACATTTCCGGGCGCGGTCGATGGCGGTGACTTCGCTGCGGGTGCGAACGTCGATGTTGTACCAGCCCCGGAATTTTTCGGGGGTGGAGACGAGCAACTTGGCCCGGTCCTTGATCTGGCCGCCGAGGTAGTAGGGCAGGCCGCAGTTGGCGAAGGACACGTACTCATCCTTCTCCAGAAGGATGATGCGGGCGTGCTCGTTCATGCGTCGGGCCCGGGTGGCGGCCGAGGCGCCACCGGCCACCCCGCCAACGATCACAATAGTTCTGGTATCAGCCATGGTGCTCCTCTGGCTTGGCATCTGCATTGGGGCAGGTCCGGATACACAACACCCCCAGACAGCGTTTCTTAACCTTCCCCCGGAAACCCTTCCCCCGGAATTTCAGCCCCCGGAATTCCGGCCCCCGGGAGTTTGCGCGCGGGTGGGGGGCCGCTCTTGTGGGCTGCCCGCATTGAGCGAAGCCGTTGCCGCGCTGTTGCGGCGCGGACACGCGAGCCCTCCTTCCGCGGCTACCGCAACGCTCAGCCCTTGAGTTCACTGGCAGTGCTTGCGGATGCAGGCGATGAGGGTCATGGCGTTGGGGTCGATTACCCGGTAGTAGACCGTCCGGCCATCGCGTTCGCTGGTGAGGATGCCGAAGGCCTTCATCTGGTTCAGGTGCTGGGAAACGGCGTTAGGGGCCAGTTGCAGCATCTGGGCCAGTTCGCCCACGGAGTGCCGGCCTTCGAGCAGGATCTCCACGATGCGCAGGCGGTGGGGGTGGGCCAGCACGCGGAGCATGCCAGCCGCCCGATCGAGGGCTTCGGTCGGAAGCATCTCACCCAGACCCTCAGTGGAAGAAGCAGGGGCGGCAATCATGTAGTCATTATATCATGACATTGTGATATGTCAAAGGGAAGGGGCCGGCGACCGCTCTGGGCCATCCGGGCTGCTTGGGCCGGGCGCGGAGTGGCCCCGCGGGAAACGCAGCTAGTGGCCAGAAGCCAGTGATCCGTGGCCCCCCGGAAACGTGGCCGAGTGATCCAGTGGCCGGGTGGTGTTGGATCTTCGGTGTGCTAAGGGTGAAGTTAGTTGGAACCGAGTGGGACGGTGGCAGAAGAAGGAAGCAGGCGAAAAGGGTCAGGAGCGGGAGGAGGGCGAGGGCGCCGAAGTACGGGCGGCCGGGGAAGCCGGGGCGCTGAGGAAGGTCAGCCGGGGGGGCGTTCGTGGCGAGGTCAGCGGGGTCGTCCTCAACATCGGGGTAGTTGGGATCATCGAGGTCATCGTCGTACCAGGCGGGGA
>JAJXSS010000226.1 GCA_021784455.1 Planctomycetota bacterium | reverse complement strand
GCTGCAGCCTCCCTTCGCTACCGGCCCCGCCCTGGCAGGCCCTCTGTCCCCACGCCGCCTTCCCCCCCTATGCGTAGTAGCCCGCCAGCGCCTTCTGGATGCGCACCGCCTGGGCCAAGTCGCCCGGCCGGTACCGCCCGATTTCCACCTGGATCTGGTTCTCCCGCTCCTGAAGAAGTTGCTCGGTGAAATTGGCCGGCTGGGCCGGCAGCCCCGAAGTGTCAAATTCCTCCACCGGGTTTCCGGCCCCTTGGGCTGGCGCCGCTCCTGCCAGCCCCAGGCCCAGTCCTGCCACCACCACCAGCCCCAATCGTTTCCACATGATCGGTGATCCTTCTGTCCGGGGAATCCCGTGAAAGGCCGTGACCGGCTGCCGCCGCTGCGGCCGGCAACAGTGCCCAGAATACCACGGCGCCCGGCTTGGGGCCCGCCCCGACCGCCTCCCCTTCCTTGGCCCGCCGCGGCCGGAAAACCGGTGCGGACCTCCGAGGCCGCGACCAGATCCCGCCCCCCTCGTCCCGAGCAGAAATCATCGATTCCAGATCAGAGATTCCACCCCGCCTCTGCTATCATGCCGGCCCTATGAATATCCTCATCATCGGCAGCGGTGGCCGGGAACACGCCCTGGGTTGGAAATTGAAGCAATCCCCCCGGTGCGGGCGTCTTTTCTTCGCCCCCGGCAATGCCGGCACGGCCCGCCTGGGCACCAATGTGCCGCTGAAGGCCGACAAGATCGACACCAAGGCCGTGGATGCCATCGACTTCTTCTGCCGCCAGGAGAAGATCGAGCTCATCGTCATCGGTCCCGAAGATCCGCTGGCCCAGGGCCTGGCCGACCGCCTGGCCCGCCCCGGCCGGCACGTTTTTGGCCCTGTGGCTGCCGCCGCCCGCCTCGAGGCTGACAAGGCCTGGGCCAAGCAGCTCATGCGCGCGGCCTCGGTGCCCACGGCCGAGGCCCGCACCTTCACCGATGCCGAGTCGGCCCTGGCCTACGTCAAATCGCGCCAGGAGCCCATGGTGGTCAAGGCCGCCGGCCTGGCCAAGGGCAAGGGCGTGGTGGTGTGCGACGATGCCGGCCAGGCCGTGGCCGCCGTGCGCCAGATCATGGTGGATCAGGCTTTCGGCCCGGCCGGGGAGGTGGTCGTGATCGAGGAAAAGCTGCTGGGCCAGGAAGTTTCGGTGCTGGCCCTGGTGGATGGCCGCAACATTTTCGTGCTCGACCCCGCCCAGGACCACAAGCAGGTGAATGAAGGCGATACCGGCCCCAACACCGGCGGCATGGGGGCCTATTCGCCCACGCCGCTGATCGACGACGCCTTGATGACTCGCATTCAGCGCGAGGTCTTCGTTCCTGTCGTCGATGCCCTCCACCGCGACGAAATCGAATTCCGGGGGGTGCTCTACGCCGGGCTGATGCTCACGGCCGCGGGGCCCAAGGTGCTGGAATTCAACTGCCGCTTCGGCGACCCCGAAACCCAGGCCCTGATGCTGCGCCTCAAGGCCGACCTGGTGGACGTGATGATCGCCACCTGCACCGGCACCCTGGACCAGGTGGACCTGGCCTGGGACCCCCGCTGCGCCTGCTGCGTGGTGATGGCCTCGGGTGGCTACCCCGGCAGCTATGCCACGGGCGTGCCCATCACCGGGATCGACGAGGCGGAGAAACTTCCGGGGGTCAGCGTCTTCCACGCCGGCACGGCCCGCGACAAGGAAGGCCAACTGGTCACCGCCGGGGGCCGGGTGCTCAACATCTGCGCCCTGGGGCAGGACCTCAAGGCCGCCCAGCAGCAGGCCAACGCCGCCTGCGCCCAGATCCACTTCGAGGGCGCCCACTACCGTAAAGACATCGGCTTCCGCGTGATGTAGGTCCAGGCTAGCCCTCAGTTTTACCCAGAACTCGTTTGTTCGATCCTGTCCAAGTCTTGGACCATAGCCTGCATGTAGGACCAGCCGGGGCACAGGACCGTCCAGCTTGGCCTGGGATCCCGGCCCCAGGCCGGATAACCTCCGCGTTTGGCGATGGTCAGCCAGACAACCGTGGCGTCAACGCCACCCGGGTGTCCATGATGGTGCCAAGGCACGATAAGAAAACGTTTGACCCGGGACGGCCAGCACTCGATAATCTAATGGAACAATTGAAACATTAGAAATAGAGGCGACACCATGGCTGAGGCGACTGTGACCATCGAACAACTGCGGCTGAACATCGCCGAGACGGTGAACCGGGCGGCGTTTCACCAGCAGCGTGTGATCCTCAGCCGGCACGGCAAGCCGGTGGCGGCGCTGGTGCCCGTGGCCGATGTGGAATTGCTGGAGGCCCTGGAAGACCGCGAGGACCTGCGGGCCGCGCTCAAGGCCCGCAAGGAGAAGGGGGGGGTGACTCTGGAGCAACTCAAGGCCGATCTGGGGTTCTGATCTGTGGCCTACCAAGTCATCATCAAGCCATCGGCCGAAAAGTCCATCCGCAAGCTGAACCGGGACACCCAGCGGCGCATCTTCCGCCTGTTGGATGCGCTGGCCCAGGAACCCCGGCCGGTCGGGGTGGTCAAGATGGCCGGGGCGGACAACCTGTGGCGGGTGCGCATCGGCGACTACCGGGTGGTGTACGAAATCCGCGATGACCGGCTGATCGTGCTGGTGGTGCGGGTAGGCAATCGCAAGGATGTGCACCGCTGAAGCGGAAAGGCGCGGGTTTGGCCGGAATTCGACAGATTCCTGCGGGAAAACCTGAGGAATGTGCAGGTGGAGGGCAGAAAGGGGACAGTTAAAGAGGTTTCAAGACGTGGACTTCTGAACGAGTGACGGGCGCGCGGCTCAAATCTGATCGCCGTTGTACCGGCCCTTCGGCCCTGAAGAAAGATGAGGAGAGTGTGAAAAGGGCACTTCGCCGGGGTCTCACGGCCCCGGCTGCCGGGAGTACCGGCCCGTTGGGCCTGCCTTCGCACTCGTAAACCCCATCCCCTCTTCCAGATCAGAGATCAGAAATCATCGGTCATCGATTCCGCTCCCCATCCCGCCCACGCTCAGATACTTCACCTCCAGATACTCCTCCATCCCGTACGGCCCGCCTTCGCGGCCCATGCCGGATTGCTTGACGCCGCCGAACGGGGCCACCTCCGTGGAGATGATGCCCGTGTTGATCCCCACCATGCCGTACTCCAGTGCTTCGGCCACGCGCAGGGACCGGGCCCCCGCGCGGCCGTACAGGTAGGCCGCCAGGCCAAACTCGGTGTCGTTGGCCATCTGCACCGCCTGGCGGTCGCTGGCGAAGCGAAAGAGCGGGGCGACCGGGCCGAAGGTTTCCTCGCGGGCGCACAGCATGGCCGGTGTTGCGTCGGCCAGGACCGTCGGCTGGTAGAACGTGCCCCCCAGGGCGTGCCTCCGGCCACCGCACAGCACCTTGGCTCCCTGGCTCACCGCATCCGCCACGTGCTCTTCCACCTTGGCCAGCGCGGCCGCATCGATCAGCGGCCCCTGTTCCACCCCCGCATCTACTCCGCGGCCGACCTTCAGCCCCTCTACCCGGGCCACGAGCTTTTGGGCAAACGCCTCATACACCCCCTCCTGCACCAGGAGGCGATTGGCGCACACGCACGTCTGGCCGGTATTGCGGTACTTGCTGGCGATGGCCCCTTCCACGGCCGCATCCAAGTCTGCATCATCCAGCACAATGAAGGGCGCATTGCCCCCCAGTTCCAGGCTCAGGCGCTTGACCGTCCCCGCACACTGGGCCATCAGGGCCCGGCCGGTTTCCGTGGACCCTGTGAACGACAGCTTACGCACCACCGCACTGCCCGTCAGGGCCGCGCCGATCGCCCGGGCATTGCCCGTCACCACATTGAACACCCCGGCCGGCACGCCCGCCCGCTGGGCCAGTTCCGCCAGGGCCAGGGCCGTCAGCGGCGTCTGCTTGGCCGGCTTGGCCACCAGGGTGCAGCCGGCCGCCAGCGCCGGCCCGGCCTTGCGCGTCAGCATGGCTGCGGGAAAGTTCCACGGGGTGATGGCCGCACACACCCCCACGGGCTGCTTGATGACGATAATCCGCTTGTCCGGTGCCGGCGATGGGATCGTCAGACCGTAGGCCCGCTTGGCTTCCTCCGCGAACCATTCGATGAACCCGGCCGCGTAGGCCACCTCGCCGCGGGCCTCGGCCAGGGGCTTGCCCTGTTCGCTGGTCATGATCAGGGCCAAGTCGCCGGCGTGCTGCATCATCAACTCATACCACCGCCGCAGGATGGCCGAACGCTCCCTGGCCGGCCGATTCCGCCACGCTGGCCAAGCCGCCTCGGCCGCCGCGATGGCCCGCTGCGTCTCGGCCGCCCCCATATCCGGCACCGTCGCCAGCACCGCCCCCGTGGCCGGGTTCTTGACCTCCAGCGTCCGGCCTCCCTCCGCGGCCACCCACTGCCCGCCGATCAGGCCCTGCGTGCGCCACAGCCCCGCATCCTCCAGGGCCACCGCCACCTGTCCCTCTGCCATCACCATAAGCTCCTTAAGCAATCCACCCCCCGCGCGCCAATTCTACCGCTCGGTTCCCTGCCGTAGGGGGCGTCAGCGCTTCGCCAGGCTCTGGAGCTGTTCGGCCAGCAGCCGGGCCATGGCTTCCACGATCTCGCCGCGGTGTTTGCCGGCCAGGGCCAGAGCGATCTGCGATTCCATCAGGCCGTAGGGGATGCCCGTGTCGAAGCGCTGCCCCTCGATGGTGCAGGCGCCGTAGGCCCCGGGCTTCAGGAGCGCCGCACGCATGTATTCCTGGGCGCTGGTGAGCTGGATCTCCCCTTTTTCGCGGATATCCCCCCGGATATGGTGTTCGAGGGCATCGAATATTTCCGGGGGAAACACGTGCATCCCGAAATGGCACAGGTACATGCCGGGGGGCAGGTCGCTCGAATGCAGGTGCGCGGCCGCGTAGTCCAGGGCCGGCTTCTCGCAGATCGCCTCCACCTGGTAGATCCCCGGCCGCGGGTTGGCCTGCCGGCACTGGAGCGTGCCGAACAGGTGCAGCAGCCTGGCAGGGGTCAGTTGCACCGCGCTCATGGCCGTCGGGCCCGCCTGGGCCCACTTGTCAATGAGCTGCCGGGCGCAGTTCTCTGGCCGGGCCGAGATGTAGATATGGTCCCCCAGCATCAGCAGAAAGGGATCGCCATCCACGAACTTCCGGGCCTGGTAGACCGCGTGCCCGTATCCCTCGGGCTTGTCCTGGGCCACGAAGGTCAGCCGCTCGCCGAACTCCTGCAGCTTCTCGCTTTGGAGGATTGCCCAGTCCTTGCCCCTGAAGGCCTTGAGCGTCTCATCGCTCATGCGTTTGAAGTACTGGCGGTAGTGCTTCTCATCCCCCGGTTGGGTCACGAGGCAGATCTGCTCGACCCCCGCCGCCAGGGCCTCCTCCCCGATGATCTGGATCACCGGTTTTGCCAGCCCGTCCCGGTCCACCAGCGGGAACATCTCCTTCTGCACCGCCGACGAGGCCGGATACTGCCGCGTCCCGCGCCCCGCCGCCGTAATCACCGCTTTCTTCACTTTCTTCATAGCCATCTTTCACCTTGTTTGCATCATCGGATTTGAATCACGCAGTCCCCAAGACACGAACGCGATCAAGTCCATTGAACCACCCAGGACCCCAAGACCGCCAAGGGGAAATCCAGTGTTTAGTGCTTCCTGATCCTGCATCCTTCTTATCTTGGTGCCCTTGGTGGCCTTGGTGGTTCAACTCTTCCGCTTCATTCCACCCGCTGGCCGCCGAACTCTCCTTCCAGGATTTCCCGAGTCCGGCGTTCGACCTTCCGGCCCGTCCGCGTTTCTCCGGCCGAGAAATACGACCGCACCACCCCCTTCTCGTTGGTGGCGATGCGCAGATATCCCGAATACCACCCCTTCTGGAGCTTTACCCTTCCGGGGGTGAGGTCCACCCCCTGGGCCAGGCACGTTCCTTCCAGGTCGATTCCATCCGGCGTAGCCGTCACCATCGAGGCCCCCTGGTCTACCCAGTGCCGGATCACGGCCTCCAGCGCCTGATCGCGTGTGGCATCATCCGGGAACTGGTAGTTGAACTCCCCGGTGGTGAAGATCTGGTCCTGCAGCCGCCACAGTTCCTTCAGCAGCCCCGGCCGGCGCTTAAGGGCCCCCAGAAAGTACAGCACCGTCAGCAGTGAGTTCTCGGCCGTCACCGCCAGCTTGCCCATCTGGAGGCGGTGGTAGAAGTGCCCCGATTCCTCGGCCGCCGCCGGGGCCCCGATTTTCCGCATGTAATCCTTGATCTGCGAGTGCCCGTTGCGGAACAGTACCGGTTGCACCCCCAGCTTCCCCCACTGGGCCAGGGCCAGGGGACTGACCTTGGGGTCATACAGCACTGGGGGACAGTTTTCGATCTTCGATTTTCGATTGTCGATTGCGCTATCAGGTCCCCTCTCCCTGGTCTTCGATCCAGACCCTGGGTGCGGTTTCTTCTCTTCCAATCCGCAATCTGAAACCTGACATCCGCCATGCCCCACTCCCGCCGCCTGCAGTATCGGCAGCGTCACCACGCCGGCCGTCAGGATTCCCCGGCCGCTGCCGAATACGATCCGGTCCCCATCCCCATCAATGCCGATCACCACATCGAAGCGGTTTTTGCGGCACCAGCTTACGGCCGGCTCCATCTTGCCCGCGCTGGTGGGGTTGGGCGATCCCGTGGGGAAGGTGCCATCGGGCACCAGCTTCAGGGCGTGTACCGTGGCCCCGGCCTGCACCAGGGCCCGGTACATCTCCGGTCCGCACGAGCCGTTGAAGCTGTCCAGCACCACCTTCAGGCCCTTCAGCGCCCCGGGCTTGATCCCCGCCGCCGCCAGCGAAAAGTCGATGTACTCCTGAGTCAGGTCCAGGAGGTGCAGTTCACCGCCCGTGCGGGCTGCTGCCTTCCGGGGCGAGTGATAGATCGTTTTCACCCGCTTCAGCCCGCCCCGGGGGCCGCAGTCGTAACCGATTGCCTCCACCGTGGGCACCACGAACTTCACCCCGATGTAGGCCGCCGGATTGTGCGAGGCCGTGATGGTCAGCCCCATCGTGCCGGAGTGTTTCAGAGTCACCCGGTGGGTCGTGAAGTAGCTCTGGGGGGTCGAGATCAGTCCCGCCGACACATACACGCGGAACCCCTGGCGCAGGGCCTCGTTCACCCCCAGTTCCATCACGTGCCCGGCCGCCAGCCGGGCATCGCGGGCGAAGGTCACCGTGTCTACCTTGAGCTCGCGGGCGTAGAGGAGCGTGGCTTCAAACAGCCGCGTTACCTGGGCATCCGTAAACTCGCTGGCCTCCCACCGGGCATCGTAAACCTTGATCGGATCTTTCTTCATGAGTGTGTTTCCCAGGCCGCAATCGCCGTTG
>JAJXSS010000225.1 GCA_021784455.1 Planctomycetota bacterium | reverse complement strand
ATCGGCCATCGCCGCGCCTATGGGGACGCGTGGATTGACGCCAACATGTCGGCAGGGTCAATTGTGATTGACAGTGAGTTCAAATTCACATGGAGGGTGCCGGATACCACCCACGTGCCCGGGGACTATTTGTATATGTCAAACCCTCCGGACTACGAGGCAAAGGCGATAGCGCATGGCACGACAAACCGGGTTTGGACAGGCGAAAATACTATATATGAAGGAGGAGACAAATATTCCGGCCTCGGTCTGCTCCACGAGTCCGAAGCAGATCTGCGCGAGGACCTGCGTAATGGGTATAATACCGACACCGGTGAAAGTATGACTGCCGAAGATGCCCGGGAGAGAATCAGGTTTACAATTCATTCCTTTATCGTAATTAGCCCGAAAGCGTCTTAGTGACGGACTGTTAAGGAGGAACAGTGATGGCCGCCAGAACGCACGCAATGGCGCTCTTAATTATATGTCACCTGGTCAACATATCGTTCGGGAATGGTACTCCTGCGCCTGCGACGGATCCACTCGCCGGTGCCCGCGAGCAGACTATCCCATATCTACCGCATGGGCCGCGCAAGGTCAGGAAGTGGTACTACCGCGGCGATGAAAAGGTTGGCGAACGGATATTGTATGACAATGGGATGCTCGCGGAGGAACGCCTGTTTAAGAACGCCCAGTTGAACGGGGTCATGCGCTTATTCTACCAGAGTGGCAGGCTATTCGCGCGATATCCCTATGTACAAGGCAAACTGGACGGGATCGTGCGGTTTTATAAGGAAGATGGCCAGATCCTTGGTGAGTCCACACTCGTACAGGGGACAGGAGTGTTACGGCAATTTCCACTTCGCGCGCTATGGTTAGATGACAAGGAGATTCCGTATAAAAACGGCCTTGTCGATGGAACGGTGCGAGAATGGGCGCACTACATGGGAGGCCAAGGAGTGGGATGCGATGTTCAGCAATATGTCGGTGGGAGATTGGAGGGTTGGGGGGTAACGTTTAACGAAGACGGGTCGTTGCTGGCATCGGGATATTGTCACAAAGGTCTCTTGCACGGCGTTCGCAGACGGTTTGTCCCCAAAGATGGGCCGGAAAAAGGATACCCGAAGTATTACATCAAGGATAAAGAAGTATCCCAGGCGGTATACCGGGAGGCGGCCAAGAAGGACCCGATCTTAGCGAAGTCCCTCAACGATGACGGGCGAGCTTGGGGCGAGAGTGCCCGCAAGGCCGCCAGACGATAGCAGAAATCACGCGATGTATCGTTGCGCCCAAATCCAAATCACCTTCCTATTCAGCGTGGCCGCGGTGGCGATGGTCGCGGGCCGGGAGGCTGACGGGGACGGCTGGGCAATCAACGCGTCGGGCAATCCCATCGTCGTGTTGGAGCGGCAGCGTGGGGATCTACTGGCGACGTTACATTGTCATCCCGCAGTCGGGACATGGCTGCAACTGGCGGAAGTGCAGGAGGAACTGGGGCGGGCATATGCGTGGGAGGTGGAGGAAGCATTAGGGGCAAGGGGCTGGGGGCAAGGGGCAAGCGGAACCGCAGAAACCGCGGACAAGACTGCGGACAAGAGCACGGCCGGGGCGGCCGCTCCGACCACAGCCGGGACGGCTGTGCCACCTGCACCCTCCACCCTCAAGCCTCAACCCCCGGATTGGTCCCTCTTGGAGCGGCGGACGTTGGAGGTGCTGCGCTGCTATGACGGGTATATCGAGGCACTTGAAAAGGCCGGGGAACTGGCCCGGCGGCGGATACAGGAGGAGGGGGACCTGCGGCCGGATCTGGTTGAGAAGTATCGGCGGCTGCTCACGGAACTGGGGCCGGTGCTGGCCCAGGCCCGGGCCAACCGGCCGGTGGTGGAGGCGGCGCGGCGGGTGCGGCTGCGGGTGATCGGGGCGTGCCGGCGGTTCTACGCCCAGCCCAGCCCGGCCAACGCCCGGGACTGCCTTCAGGCGTTCGTCCTGGGTCTGGACCGGCCCCAGGGGCTTTCGCCCCCGATGCTTGAGCGGCTGGACGAGCCGACGCGGCGGATGGTGGAACTGGCGGGCCTGCCCGTGGGGAGGCTTTCCGCCGCGCAGGCCCTGGCCCTGGCCCGCTGGTACAACGATCTGGCCCGCTCGGCCAGGATCGATGCCCGGGATCACGGGTTAGTGCGCGCGTGGCTCTATGTGGCTGTGGCTCGGACGAACCGGGCCGCAACGAGCCGCAGCCGCCCCCGGAAGGAAACGGTCGGGGCAAGCCATGTGGTGGGAACCGGACCGCTCCCTGATCCCGAGGTCCATCGGGACGGCTCGTCCATCAGAGATGGTGGGTCGGAAGACTTGACCCACCCTACCCAGACCGGGCGTTCAGACCGGGCGGAAGTCAGGGAACTCGCCGTTTCCGTTGCCGGCCAGCTTCACGGACTGGGATGGTCCGATGCCCAGATCGCCCAGGCCGCCGCCGAAGTCCGCCTGCAACTGGGCCAAACCACAGCCGGGATCCCGACACCCATCGGGATGCCACCCGCGCCCCCGGAGACCACCGCCGGAACGGCCGGACCCCCTCAGACCACCGGCTGGGCCGTCCACCAGCCCTCGGAACCCAGCCAATCCGCCGTCGCCGCAGCACCACCGCCGTCACCCGCCGCGGCCCACGCCACCCAACCCCATGCCAACCCGCCCGCCCGCGTCACCGACACCGGCTGGCGCATCTGTGCCAAGTGCGGCCAACCCTTCTTCGCCGGCTGGGGCAGCCCGCGCCCCCGGAAGCTTTGCGACAAGTGTTCAGGAAGCCATTCCGGGGGCGGGGGCCAGCACTCTATCTTCGATTTCGGGCGGAAGTAGCAGAGCCAGATTCCGAAGCGGCCAAGACGTCTTTCCGGCCACCTCCTCCGCTGGCCGCGGGGACGGTTGCGGGATGTTGCGGGACTTGACGAAAACCGCGGGCCGGGGGAAACTGCGTACGTGATTCAGGCTGGGCCATCCTGGGCCGGCCGGTTCCTGCGGTGTTCCCTGTCGGCAAGGAGCTTATTCAGATGGCGACACGCACTCGTAGCAGCGGTGTGACGGGTTTGGCGGTCGGATTAGTGATCTTCGTGGTTTTGTTCGTGGCCGCCCTCGTCGCTGCGATCATGCTCTACACGAAGTGGGACGGCTCGCAGCAGGAACTGGCCAAGGTGCAGGCCGACGAAAACCGGCTGGTCACACCGATCGAGCGGCAGCAGCCGGACATTCAGCCGCTGCTGGCGGGCTCGGGCCGGCCGTCGGTCATTCGCTCGCTGGTGGATGAGAACCGCAAGCTCAAAGCCCTGATTTCGCCCAATGACCAGGCCAGCCTGGATGTGATCCTGAAGGATGCCCAGACGGCCGGGGTGGAGGAAGGCAAGACGTTCATCGGGGAAATCAGCCGGCTGAAGGCGGAAGTCGCCGATGCCCGCCACCGGGCGGAGCTGGCGCAAAAAGCCCAGGCGGATGCCGAGGCCAAGCTGGCCGCGATCCATCAGCAGATTCAGGCGGCCAGCGGCGTGTACAGCGCGGCCCAGCAGAAGACGGATGTGCAGGTGCAGAACCTGATGACGCAGGGCAAGGATGAGGCTGCCCAGGCGACGGCGGCGCGGACGCGGCTGGAGGGCGAGTTGAAGCAGGCACAGGATGCCGCGGCGGCCGAAGTCAAGGCTAAAAGCGACCAGTTGGACCAGCTCCGTCAGGAAGTAGGCATTCTGCGGGCCAAGATCGATCAGCTCACGCAGCGTTCCGGGGTGCGTTCGGTGGTGGACATCAGCCGGCTTCCCGACGGCAAGATCATCGATGTCTCGCAGGACGGGCAGACGGTCACGATCAACCTGGGCGGCAAGCAGCACATCGTGCTGGGCCTGACGTTTGATGTCTACCCCGCCGGCACCTCCCTGATCCAGAAGGATGCCAGCGGCAATCTGGTGCCAGGCAAGGCCATCATCGAGGTGGACAGCGTGGGTGAGTACACGGCCACGGCCCGGGTCATCAGCCTGGACCAGGGGGCCAGCGTTTCCACCGGGGATGTGATTGCCAACGTGGTGTATGACCCCACCGCGACCCTGAGGTTTTACGTGTACGGCCCGTTCGACCTGGACAACACCGGCTCGCCCTCCAATGCGGACAAGAAGCGTGTGGAAGGGATGATCACGCAATGGGGCGGCAAGCTGGTCCAGCATCTCGACTACGACACCGATTTCCTGGTGCTGGGCGCCCCGCCGGTGGCTCCCGAGCCGTTGCGTCCCGAAGATGCCAACGACCCGGTGAAGGTGGAGGAACACACCCGCCAGGAGCAGGTTTGGAAGGAATATCAGCGCCTGCTGGGTGAAGCCCAGAGGTACAAGATCACGGTGCTCAACCAGAACCGCTTCCTGGCTCTGGTGGGCTACGTTCACCGCTGAGCCCAAGTATCGTGGCCCGGCATCACTCGCCGCTAACGCACTGGACGCAGTACACCGCCGCCCGCCTGGCGGTGATGGCGCTGACGATGTGCGATGCCGACCGCGCCCTGGAGACGGCGGCCGGTTTGGGACGCGGCCTGTATGCGGTGGATCAGCGTCATCGGCGCCGCGCCGGGCATAACATCGCGCGGTCCTTTCCAGAGTTGACTGCGGAGTCCGTGGAGGCCCTGACCCGCGACTCCTTCGAGCATTTCGTGCAACTGGCGGTGGAGGTGTGCTTCACCCCGCGGCTGATCCACAGCGATTCCTGGCCGCAGCGCGTGCGCCTGACGCAGATGGGGCCGGCGATCGAGCTGCTTAATTCCGGCCGGCCTGTGCTGATGGTGACGGGGCATCTGGGCAACTGGGAGGTGCTGGGCTACCTGCTGGCCGTGCTGGGCTACAAAGTACACGCCCTGGCCCGGCCGCTGGACAACCCCTACATCAACCGCTGGCTGCTGGGCATCCGTGAGGCCCGGGGGCTGGAGGTCATCACCAAGTGGGACGCCACCGACCGCATGCTTGAGGTGATCGCGGCCGGGGAGCCGCTGGCTTTCATCGCCGATCAGAATGCCGGGGACCGGGGGATGTTCGTGCCCTTTTTCGGCCGGCTGGCCAGCACCTACAAATCCATCGGGCTCCTGGCGCTGAGTCAGAACACGCCCATCATCTGCGGGTACGCCCACCGCATCGGGCCGGGCTACCGCTATGAACTGGGCACGCAGGACATCATTTATCCATCCGACTGGGAAGGACGCGAGGACCCCCTGTACTACGTCACCGCCCGCTACATGCGGGCCATCGAGATGATGGTGCGGCGGGCCCCGGCCCAGTATCTGTGGATGCACCGCCGCTGGAAGAGCCGCCCGCGCTACGAACGCGAGGCCAAGCCCATGCCCGTCGGGCTGAAGAAAAACCTCGAAGCCCTGCCCTGGATGACGCCGGCGGAACTGGCCCGGCTGCACGAGCCGCCGCACCCCGACGACAAGCTGCGCTGATGCCGGCCGTGGCGGCCGCTGGGCAGGCCCCGGCGGCCCCGCCGAGCGCAAAGCCCCTTCATCCCGGCATGGCAATGACGCGGCCCGTCGCAGTTCGGGCGCCCAGGCCGAGAGGGCTCATGCTCCATTGTTGCCCTGCTGCCCAGCCTGGCCCATGCGGCGCGCGGTCACGACCAGGCGCCCTTGAGCTCCGGATTGGCGGTGCGGGGACAGGTCCATGGAGGTAGGGTCGCGGAATCGGTCGCGCTCGTGTTCCTCGTGTTCTTCGTGCTCAAAATGCTCGCGGTGATCATAGTCGCCGTGCTCCTCCTCGACACACCCGGGCAAGGACAGCAAGGGAACGCCAGCCAGGAGAAGAGTCAGAATCAACCATTTCATGACAGGCTCCTTGGGCCCGGCAGTGGGTGGGGTCAGAGGCGTTCCGGCGCGGCGCCGGGCCGATCAGCCGGTCGGGCAACGCAAGAGGACTGTCTTCGGCGATGGAGAAGTCTAGGAGTCGGGGAATGATGACCCCCGGGGCAGGATGAAGAAAAGCGAGACCATAGCAAGAGTGAGGCAGGTCTCGATGAAAACCGGGCGTTATGCGGCGATTCCAGTGCAGCATCATCGGCCCCCACCGGTTAAATCGGCATCGGATTCTTGGACTTGGCCACCGGGCAGACCGCCGGATGCGGCGGATGGCCCGACGACGGAACGAACATGCGCGGATCCGGGACGTATGGGATACCAGGGCCGCTGATATCTGCTACAATATTGGACTGCCCTGGCACCGGTGGCTTAGTCCCTGATGCGCGATGTTGCGGCCGGTGCCGGTGTGCTTCCTGTCCGGGGGAGGGGCCACGCCTGACGTTTTTAGGAGAGTTTCCATGCCTGATCAGGACAGCGAATTTCGTCTGCGCGACCGCAAGGTCCTCATCGTGGACGATGATCCCGAAGTGCTCGCCAGCATCGATTCGGCCCTGCAAGGGGAAGGGGCATTGACCCAGACCTGCGGCGACGGCAATTCGGCCGTGCGCATCTGCGAAGCCGATCCGCCCGATCTGGTGGTCTTGGACATGATGCTGCCCAAGCGCAGCGGCTTCCTGGTGCTGGAGAAGGTCAAGCAGCTTCCGGCCGCTCCGCGGGTCATCATGGTGACGGCCAATGAAGGCAAGCGGCATCAGCAGTACGCCGAGAACCTGGGTGTCGACGGCTACCTGCTCAAGCCCGTGCGCCTGGAAAAGCTGATCACCCTGGCGCAGGATCTGCTGACCGGGAAGCCGTCGGCCTAAGTGCGGGCCGTCCTGAGGTCAGACGGAAGCGGTCGTTCCCATCAATAGTGGCGCCCAGGGAGCGCGTGCTGGAACCATCGAGCACGTGGGGTTTTCCCGTGCGCGGACGATATTCCGGTGCGGCGCTAAGTCGGGTGGCCGTTCCTATTGAATTCAGGCGGCCGGGACGAGCCGCCGAGGTCTCGCCCGGGGTTCTGGCGGCGCGGGCCGGGTCACGGATAATCGGCCAGGCGCCTGGGGGCGTACCGCCGCGTTTATCCCTTCGCCCTTTCGAAGCCTGCAGGACGCGGGCGGGGAAATCCATTAAGGTTAAGATCATCACCAGCCGCTCGGGGCGGCAGCCACTCTTGCGGTGGAGTGCTTTTTGCATCAGGAGGCCAGGCCCTGTCCGCAGGCGATGCCTTTGCAGAGCTGCCGGGCAGGCCGGTGCGTTGTGCCGGTTTTTGCGGCGAAGGGTCCACGCGTGATGAGTACCGCCACTCCTGGTCCTGATATGTCCAGCGCCTCTGGGCCATCGGCCGCCAACGGGGGGGCTTCGGCCGCCGGGCACAGGGGCGATCCCGCCCCCGGCGGTCCGGGGGTGGTGCAGTTGTCGGGACGAAAATTCGTCCTGGGCTGCCTGGTGGCGGCGGCGGGGCTGGTGATTCTGGGGCGGGTGGTGACGATGCCCGCGTGGGTGG
>JAJXSS010000224.1 GCA_021784455.1 Planctomycetota bacterium | reverse complement strand
TGGGGCAAGAGGCCCACAGTGTAAACGGGCGCCAAACGAACCTCGAAAAGGACCATGTCCAGGCCGCCCGCCATGATGCGCAGCAGCGTCGACTTGCCCGAGCCGTTCAAGCCCAGCACGCCGATCTTGGCGCCGTAGAAGTACGAAAGGTAGATGTCCTTGAGGACTTCCTTCTTCTCGTAGCGCTTGGTGACGCCGATCATGGAGTAGATGATTTTGTTCGTGGGTTCAGCCATGGGCGGAACATCATAGCCGTGATCGATGATTCGTGGTTGCTGGTTGCGAGCAAGGGGAAGTTCTTGCGTGATTCCGCCATGGTCATTTCGATCCGCGTTCCCGATCACATCAACGCTTATACGATGTTTGAAACGTTAAATGATCGCGGACTGCGTGCATCTCAAACGGACATTCTCAAGAACTTTCTGTTCGGTCGCGCCCAAGACCGCCTCACGGAAATACAGATGAAGTGGTCTTCCATGGTCGCCGCCATTGAGACTGTCGGCGACGAAGACCTCCTTCTTACCTATCTGCGCCATCACTGGACGCTCACACACGGCTACGCTGCCGAACGCGAACTTGCCGCCCTCGTCAAGGACGAAGTTATCGGGAAGCAACAGGCAATAGCAATGGCTACGAGTCTTGATGCACTGGCTAGTGATTACACCGGTCTTCTCAATCCGCTGGAATTTATTGGGTGGCCTGCCGTCGACAGGCAAACGCGTGCCTACATTTACATCATTACGAAAATTCTTGCCGTAGAGCAGATCCTTCCGTTGCTTCTCGCGGTGCTTAAGAATTTTGCTCCCGCACAGGCGACAGCGGCAATGAAAATGTTTCTGAATTGGTCGGTGCGTTTTATGGTTGCCGGGTCTGGAGGCGGTGGCCCCCTTGATCGTGCCTACGGGCAACTCGCAAAAGAAGTGATGGATGAAACAATCAAGACGCCAGCACAGCTACGCGAAAGAATCCGACCTGGCGTATTGCGTACAGATGCGGAATTCAAGCAGACATTTTCTCAGGCGCGTGTGACCAAAACAAACTTGGCTCGGTACTATCTTCGTGCTTTGGAGTTACACAGCAAAGGAGAGCCCAACGCCGATCTGGGGGGTACATTGGATGAAACTTTTGCACTCAATGTCGAGCATGGGGAAGCGGGTGTAGGTCGTGACCTTCAGGACCAGGCAGGCGAACAATTGGGGTTGGGTGAATTTGTGAGGGGCGAAGCGGTGGGCATACTGGGGCAACGTGGCGCGTCCTACGGCCAGGGCCACCGCCATCACCATCCGTGGTGATCGACGGGTGCAACTCATGGCCCAGGGATAAACCAGATGCTCGCCTGGCGCAAGGCGCGAATCATTCTAATCTAGAGGAGCTTTGCGACAGAGCCTGTCGGGATGATTTTCACAGACGAAACGGACAAGGAACCCCCGGCCTTTACGCCGCCAGCCTGTCCTTGAACTCCTCGCGCCGGCTCCAGGGCACGGCGACTACGTCATAACTGTCCAGCGCGTCGATCACCGTTGTCAGAACACGGCCTTCCGCATCGTTCAGGAGCGCGTACGCCTCGGCCCCCGGCGGCCGGGTTTCCCGCGTGTCCACCCACGCCATCACCATCGCCTCGGCCGCGTCCCGATCGGGCCGGTTGATGGCACGCAGCAGGCGCTCCGGCCGCGCCTTCGATTTGGGAATGTCAAAATCAAACCGGTGGCTGTAGCCCGTCTTGCCGACAAACGAAATGCCCGGAACGTAGCGAACACTGTTGGCATCGAGCCAGGAGACGACATCCTCCCCAAACAGGCTCGTCACCATCGGCGTCGCCAGGTAGAACAGGTCGTTCACGGCCAGCATCGCCTGCACGAAGTTATGCTTCTTCAGACAAAAGCTTTCGTGCGTGGCTCTGGCCGTCAGGGCATCGCCATCCAGTTGGACCCCAAAGCCGTTAAGCGTCACCTGCAGAAGGTCCCGACGCTTTGGCGAATCGAGGTTGCAGCCCGAAATGCGCAGGTCTTCGATGGTCATCCCGTCATCCGTCAGCAGCAGATGCCCGTTGGATCGTTTAATGTAGAACTGAAGCGAATCGTTGTGCCGGTCCAGGAATGGCGTCGTTACCTCGACGCTATCGCCCACTTCGCGCAACGGCGATTTATCGCGCAGCCAATTCGCGTAGCGGTCCATCAATTTCTGAATCTCAGCGATCATTAGAACAACCCGCGATTGATTGTAGGCAACTCGGTAACATTGCAGAATTGCAGGAATTCCTGCAGAGTCTGCCACAGGTCAGTTGGATTGGTAAACGGAGGCTGTGGCAACGGGTCAGCCCATTTGTCAGCGAAACCCTCCCGATAGCGGTGCAAATGTGGGCAAGGCACCTCCTGGCCGTCAGGATTTCGATGCGGCGCCCCGTTCAGATCAACCCTCACGAGCACGATCACATGGCGGGCCCTGTTCTGGTAGGTGACCTTGGAGATGTCCAAGCGCGCCCGCCGGATGTCAAGCAGGAAGCTTTCCGTTCGATCCCGCGAAACCAGAGGGATGTTCACAACACCGGCCGTAGGGTACTCGTATTCCTTGTCATCCGCGCGGATTTTCTCCATGGCCAACAAGCCATCTGCCTCGGACTGCGTTACGTCGATCTCAGCCATTGGCGCCATTCCTTCATCGGTCAGCACGCCGCGAACACATGAAGGCTAAGAAGATTTACGAGTCCTTTCAACTGAGGAAGCAGGGAGGGAGAAAGGGGGTCAGGTTCCCGTCTCAGGGCGGATAAGGCGCAAAGAGCCGTCCCCATCACCCACGCCCCCGGCCAAGAAACGCCCAATTCCCCGGCCAATCCCCTCCCAACCCTGTCCCTCCCGTCCATCCCCGCCAAACCCCGCCCCATCGCCCGAACCCGCCCCCCGTCCCGCTCCGCCCCTGGGTGCCCGTGGTGGTTCGGCAGAAGTGGCCCAGTGGCCAGGCGGCCCAGCTCGCGGCGGCCCCTGATCGCCCTCCCTCTCTCCGCCCTTGGTGTCCTTCGTGCCCTGGCGGTTCAACTCGAGCCGTGTTCATCTGTATTGATCTGCCGGTAGAAACTCCCCCTTCGTGCCTTCGCGTCTTCGTGGTTCAACCCCTCCCCCTCCGGCCTCGGCCCCTTCGCGCCATTTCAGTCAACCCACCAACCATTCTAGACAAATAATATTTACATACAGTTAGCCATCTGTTATAATAATACCCATGTCCTGCCCTGGCCCTATCCCGCCGCGCTCAATCCCTGCGCGCATGGCAACCGCTCCTCGTCGAGCGCGCCGCCCCGGCCTGGACAAGAGGCCCAGATGCGCCAGATGCTCAGGTTCCGCATGGGCGTGTGTCATCTATTTTCTGCTTTCTGTTTTCTGCTTTTCGCTCCCGCGAGTCGCCTTGGGAGACCTGCTTTTCGCCCCCCACCTGCCCCAGATGCTCAGGCTCCCCAACCGGAGCATCTGGCCAAAACCCCCTGTTTCAAGCCACATGCTCCAGATGCTCAAGTTCCCCCTGACCCCATCTGCATTTCTGCTTTTCGCTCCCGCGAGTCGCCTTGGGAGACCTGCTTTTCGCCCCCCCACCTGCCCCAGATGCTCACGTTCCCCGTCGTACCCATCTGGCCCCCAACCCTCATTTCCAGCCAGATGCGCCAGATGCTCAGGTTCCACTTGGGCATCCTCTGCTTTCTGCTTTCCGCGTTCTGCTTTTTACTTTGTTACTTCTTCTTCCCCACCAAACTTTGGTCTGGATTCATTGGTTTTGCCGATCAAACGGGATACGGCGCGATGGGTCTGCCAGCGCCGAGGTGCTTATTACACAAGGGTTTGAAGCTACATGGGTCGCAAGTTGTCCAAACCGTCCAAGGCCGCTCAAGAGGCACGGCTGGTCCTGCCTTATATTCTGTGGGCCCTGATCATCGGGGTGTGGCTGCTGGTGGTCGTATCCTTGGCCAGCTACAGCGCTTATGACTGGCCGGCGGCCGGGGTGACGCCCTACAACCAGCCCACGCACAACTGGGTGGGACCGGTGGGCGCGGTGATCGCCTACCAGCTTTACACCATGTTCGGCCCGGGCCTCTGGATCATGGTGGCGGGCTCGCTGGCGTTCATGGTGGGATATCTGCGCAAGAAGCCTTTGTCCACACCGGTCTTGCGCATCATCGGGATCGTCTTGATGGCCCTGATGGCCAGTGCGTTGGCGGCCGTTACCGTGCCGCACTTGAGCGCCAGCCCCGAAGGCACCGGGGGACTGGTGGCCATCTCGATCACCACGGAACTGATTGCGCGCTTCAGTAATCTGGGGACGATGCTGATCCTGATGGTGGCGTTCTGGATCGGGGCCATCCTGGCCATGGACCAGATCGTGCTCAGCGCCAGCCGGTGGGTGGGCAGCATTCTTCTAGCGCTGACCCGCATCAACTGGCCCAAGCCAGTGCTGGTGGGTGCGCTGGGGGGGCTGCGTTCGGGACGGGGGAGCCCTGCCCCGAGGGCGGCCGCCGCCAAATCCGGCCGCTCCGGCACGGCCCTGGCGGACGATGAAGATGATGTGCCTGAAGTGGCGGCCGAGGTCGAAGAAGATGATGAAGAGGCAGAGGGCGCGGAAGCCGCCCCCGCCAAGCCTTCCAGCCGTGGGGGCGACAAGACCAAGGAGGAACAGGATGCCCGGGCCGAGGCCGGGGTGCCGGCGGCGTTGGAGGAAGACGGCCCGGCCCACGATGCCCCGGGGGCGTACCTGGCGGAAAAGAAGCAGCTTTCGGTGGATGAGCTGCGCAAGAAGATCAAACAGCTTCCGATCAATTTCGCTCCGGCGTCCAAGGCGGCCCCGGCCGCAGCCCCGATCATCGACCTGTCTGGCTATCGGTTTCCGGGGGCGGACCTGCTGGTGGAAGGGGAAGGCAACTTCACCCAGGAGATGGAGCGCCTGGTGCGCGACCAGGCGGTGGAACTGGAAGAAGCGCTGCAGCAGTACCGCATCGACGGCGAGGTGGTGGGCATCCATTCGGGCCCGGTGATCACGCTGTACGAAATCAAGCTCGCCCCCGGAACGAAGGTCTCGGCGCTCAACGGGGTTTCGTGCGATCTGGCCCGGGCACTGAAGGCCCAGAACATCCGCATCGTCTCCAACACGGCCGGCAAGGACACGGTGGGGGTGGAAGTGCCCAATATCAAGAAGGAAAAGGTGCGTCTGAAGGACCTGTTCACCACCCATGGCGAGGCGCTGACCAAGATGCGTCTGCCCATGTACCTGGGCAAGGATGCCTCGGGCAACGCCCTGATCGCGGACCTGACCGAGATGCCGCACATGCTCATCGCCGGCACCACCGGCTCGGGCAAGAGCGTGTGCATGAACTCGATCATCATGTCCTTCATGTTCGCCAAGCGGCCGGACGAGCTGCGCATGGTGCTGGTGGACCCCAAGATGGTGGAACTGTCCATGTTCAAGGACATTCCCCACCTGATGTGCCCGGTGGTGACAGAGATGTCCAAGGCGGCGGCCATCCTGGAGTGGGCCACCACCAAGATGGACGAACGCTACGAAATCCTGGCCGAGGCGGCCGTGCGCGACATCGGCAGCTACAACCAGTTGTCCTGGGAGGAGATCAAGGAGCGTTTCCAGGCGACATCGGATGAAGATGCGGCCACCATCCCCCGGAAGCTGCCCTACATCGTCATCGTGATTGATGAGTTGGCCGACCTGATGTTGACCAACAAGGAAGTGGAAGGCCACATCGTGCGTCTGGCCCAGAAGGCCCGGGCCGTGGGCATTCACCTGATCCTGGCCACGCAGCGGCCCCAGGCCAACGTGGTGACGGGCCTGATCAAGGGCAACATGCCGTGCCGGGTGAGCTTCAAGGTGGCCTCGGGGCTGGACTCGCGCATCGTGCTGGATCAGAAGGGCGCCGAGCTGCTCCTGGGCCAGGGCGACATGCTGTACCTGTCGCCGCGCTCCAGCAAGCTGACACGGGCCCAGGGCACCCTGGTGGACGACCTGGAAATCCGCCGGGTGGTGAACTTCCTCAAGACCGTGGCCCAGCAGTCCTTCGAACCCCAGCTCGTGCAGCTCCGCGGGGCAGATGCCCCGGAGGAGGATGGGGAGCCGATGGAGAAGGATCCGCTGTTTGAGGACTCGGTCAAGATCATTCTGGAGAGCAAGCGCGGCAGCGTGTCGCTGCTGCAGCGGCGGCTGAATATCGGCTATTCCCGGGCCAGCCGGCTCATCGAGCAGATGTTCCGCGCGGGTATCCTGGGCGAGTACAAGGGCTCCCAGGCCCGCGAGGTGGTGATGACGCTGGACGAGTGGGAAGCCATCAAGGCCCAGGCCGAGGCGGATGCGGCCACGGGGCTAGCCCATGCAGCCAACAACGCCGATGATGATTCGCTCGTGCCGGATGAGTTCGAAGACGAATTCAAGCAATGATCTCCCCCACGGCCCTGTGGCAGACAGATGTTCGGACGAACCCGCATCCACACCCCGAAGATGATCGGCCCCTCGGAAGTGGCCGACCCTACGCGAGCCATGCTTCCACGCGGTGGCGGATGAGCTGGTTGTCCTGGGCTTCCTGCGGATAGTTGAAGTGGCCCGCCTGGCGGATGACGAGGTCCTTGGGGCCCGGATGGGCGTTGTGCACCGCGAATTGGCCCGGGGGCGGCACGGCGGGATCAAACAGGGCGCAACCGAACAACGTGGGCACGCGGGAATAGCGGGTGGCCGTAGCCGCATCGAAAAAAGCCAGCACTTGGGCCGCCTCGGGGTGGTGCCGGCAATACACCCGCACGGCCTGCCCGCTGCCGTCACACTCCATGGTCAGGCGCAGGGGGTGGTGGCCGAAGCTGGGGACTTCGAGATAGGCCCGCCGGAAGCGTTCCTCCCAGGGCAGGGCCAGGGCGCCCATGCCGCCGCCGAAGGACACACCGAGGTAATCCACCTGAGGCCCCACGGCCGGTACGGCAGCCTGCAAGGCCGAGACGGCGGCCCACAGATCGGCGGCGCAGAAGCGGTGGATGTAGGTGTCGCGGTGTTTGAGGCCGTGAATGACGTGCCAGGCGGAAGTGGCCGGCAAGTCCGGCCGGGCCGAGCGGTTCATGCCCCGGGCGCAGGGGAACAGGACGGCGGCGTGGGCCACGGGCGGGTCCAGGTCCGGGGCGGCGCGGCCCCCATATCCGTGCCCCACGACCAGCCCGCGTAGAACCCCCCCCTTGCGGGGGCGGACCAGCCAGCCGCCGACGCGGAAACCGCCCAGGGAGGAATACTCCATCTCCTCGACACGCACCTGCGGGGGACCGTCCACTTCGCGGAGAGTGACAGCCGGGTCCACGGCGCGGGTCTGGGCGTAGGTGTCGCGCCAGCAGTCGACAAAACCGGGAGGTTCGGGGGGCGGGGCGATCTTCAGAA
>JAJXSS010000006.1 GCA_021784455.1 Planctomycetota bacterium | reverse complement strand
AACGATTGGGGGGGGGAAGCATTTTCGATTTTGGAATTTCGATTTTCATTTGGGAAGAGGTAGATGTTCGGGCCGGCCCGGACCTACGGGGGGCGGGTTCTGGTGGTGCGTTGTGGCGGCGTCTAGACGGTGTGCGGAATCACGATTCACAGGAGGCCGGTCTATGCGGCGTGTGAAACTGATGGCCATTATCGAGCGCGAAGGGGACGGATACGTGTCGCTCTGCCCGGAGTTGGACATCGCCAGCCAGGGGAACACCAAGGAGGAGGCGCATCGAAATCTGGTGGAGGCGGTGGAAGGGTTCTTCGAATCGGCCAGCCCGGCAGAGATCAAGGAGCGGCTGAATTCGGAAGAATATGTTGAGAGTCTCGAGGGGACGGTTGCCTGAACTGCGGCCCATGTCCGGGCCAGCCCGGACCTACGGGCTCATCCCCGCCTTCTGGAGCTGGATGATCCAGGAAGGGGTTTCGGCCAGATAGGCCTTCAGGGCGCTCAGGCGGGTGAAGTAGTAGAAGGCGGTGGAGCCCTGGACGAAGATGGCGATGGCGATCAGGCCACCGTACATGCCCACCAGCAGATGGCGGGTGAAATCGCCCAGGGGTCCCAGGGTGCCCTTCAAATCAGGGTAGTCCTTGAGGTAAGAGGCGTAAGGGTTGGGGGCGCTGAGGGCCCCATGGAGGCCCCACAGGGCGTAGGCGATGAGCAGGGCGGCCAGGGCGAGCTGGTTGAGGCCCAGGATGCGCGGGGCGCGGGGGTCGAGCTGGCGCAGGCGGGCGGCGGCACGCAGCTCGATGAGGGCGATGATCAGCATGGGCGTGCCCACGATCCAGCCGGAAACACTTAAGAGGCCGCCGAGAATGGTGAGGGCGGCCAGGCTGACCAGGGTCCAGCCGTCGAAGAGGGCGTAGGTACAGGTGCGGCGGATTTTGGTGAGATGTTTGCGGGCCTGGCGGATGGCCTCGATCTGCTGAGGGGTCAGGGGCACGGTGCCGGGGGCAGCGGCCATGGGGGGGATCACGGTGGAGGTTGGGAGGATGGCCGACACATGGAGTATATCGGTCAGGGAAGGGGGATTTTCGACTTTAGAATTGCGATTTTCGATTGGGAAGAGTTGAAGAGGTTCGGCCAGGGCCGAACCTGCGTCGGGGCCGATCACGCGTTCTTCCGGGGGCCGTTGTAGGTGCCCAGGGCCAGGCCGCGGTCCACGAAGTAGCGGTAGGTGTCGTAATCGACCGTGTCGGGGATGGAGTGGTCCGAGTGCAGGACGTAGCCGAAGCCCTGTTTCACGACCGGGATCTTGGCTTCCAGCTCGGCATCCACCTTGGCCCGGTCATTGGAGTACAGCACGCGCACATCGATGCCGCCGATGAGCGAGAGGCGGTGGCCGTAATTGCGGTGGATGCGCAAGAGGTCCATGCCGGCCTTGACCTCGATCACCTGCAGGGCGTCGATGCCGGCCTCCACCATGCCCGGCAAAAGCGGCTCGACGAAACCGCACGAGTGCATCACCACGGGCAGCTTGTGGTCATGAGCGTGCCGGATGGTGTACTCGTGAGCCGGCTGGATCAGGGCCCGGTACATGTCCAGCGACATGAACGGCCGCTGCTTGAAGCCCATATCCTCGTAATACCAGATGCCGTCGGGCCAGCCTTCCTCGGCAAAGAGCATCTCCTGCAGGTCGATCTGCAGGCGCGCGAAGGTGGTGGCCATGTCGGTGATCCAGTCGGGATCTTCGGCCATGCCCATCAGCATGTACTCGTGGCCGCACACGGGGTGCATAAGCTCAAAGACGTTGACCCCGGACCACATGAAGAACCGGCCGGTTTCTTTGGCGTGTTGGCGGGCGTCACGGTAGGCCTCAAAGTTGATGCGGCGGCGCTCGGGTTTCAGTTTGGGCTTGATCAGTTCCTCCCACTGCGCTCGGGTCTGGACATCGAAGGCGATGTGCTCGGGCGTGGTATCGTGCAGCTTGTGGCGGCGAAAAGTGGCGTAGTTGCCGTTTTTGGCCACGATGGTGTCGGGGGTCTCCTCGAGCACCTGATCCTTGAAGTCCAGATCGGCGGTGAGGTTGTGCGGCCAGCACAGGCTCATGTCGTAGCCGAAATGGTCATTCAGGTTTTCGCCCTTTTTGATGTGGCCCTGGGCCGCCCATTTTTTGTGGGTGTCGCCCCAGAAATGCTCGAACAGGCCGATGCGATCGACGGGTTGACGCTTCAGGATGCGCGCGATGCGTTCGTAGCCGGTCATGGGAGGAGTCCGATTTTCGATTCTGGAGTTTCGATTTCCGATTGCCACCGCCGGAAACCAGGCCCGCGAGGAAACGAGCGCATCTGACCCATACACAATACCTCATCCTCTCCAGACGGCCAGCCGCAAGGGCGGCAAAACGAACGATGGGTATGGGAAGGCGAATCGGGGATATGCGTGGCAGGTTCGGCCCGGGCCGAACCTATGGCAGCAGGCTTACCCCGGTCATCGCCGCGGGCTTGTCCAGACCCATCATGGCCAGCAGCGTGGGCATGACATCCGCCAGCCGGCCGCCGGAATGCAGCTTGGAGGAGGGCTCCTGCGCCGAGCCGGAGGCCAGATCGCGCTGCCGGGGGTCCACGATGATGCACTCGACATCGAAGGTGGTATGGGCGGTGTGGGCGCACTTGGCGGCCGGGTCCCATTCCTGTTCCGCATTGCCGTGATCGGCGGTGACGATGGCCACGCCGCCCCGGGCCAGGGTGGCGTCGATGATCTTGCCGACACACGTATCAACCGTTTCGATGGCCTGGATGGCCGCGGGGATCTTGCCCGTGTGACCGACCATGTCGCCATTGGCGAAGTTGACCAGGATAAAGTCCTCGCAATCGGCGGCATGCAGGCGGGCCAGGACCAGCTCGCACACTTCCGGGGCGCTCATTTGAGGCATGAGGTCATAGGTCGCCACCTTGGGCGACTTGGCCATCTGGCGGTGCTCCCCCGGAAAAGGTTCATCACGGTAGTCGTTGAAGAAGAAGGTGACGTGGGGGAATTTCTCGGTCTCGGCGCAGCGGAACTGGGTCAGGCCCAGGCTGGAAAGGTATTCGCCCACGATGTTGGTCATTTTGGGCGGCTTGGGGTAGGCGACGTGGACGAAGCGGTTGAGTTCCTCCTCGTAGGCAGTCAGCGTCACATAGTGGACGTCCAGTTTCCGGGTGCGGTTGAAGCCCTGCTGCCCCGTGGGGGAGGGTTTGACCTGGGCCCACAGGTCATCGGGGAAGACGAAGGCGCGGGTGATTTCGCGGGGGCGGTCGCCGCGGTAGTTGTAGAAGATGACGGTGTCGCCATCGGCGATGCGGCAGGCCAGGGCGGCATCCAGGTCGCTCCCGATCATGGTGGGGACGATGAACTCATCCCCCTGCTGCGATTCGTTGGTCGGATGGTCGTAGTAGGCCTGGATCGCCTGGGCCGGCGACTGGGCCAGGGGCAGATCCAGCTTACGGGCGTGCAGGCCGGTGAGGCAGGCATAGGCCTTTTCCACCCGGTCCCAGCGATTGTCGCGGTCCATGGCGTAATACCGCCCCATCACGCTGGCCACCTGCCCGATGCCCAGTTCCTGGCACTTGGCCTCGATCTGGGCGGCAAAGCCCTTGCCCGTGTAGGGGCCGGTATCCCGGCCATCCATGAACAGGTGCAAGGCCACTTTGGAGCCGGGCATGCCCAGGCGCCGGCACAGCTCGAGGCAGCCGTTGAGATGGGTCAAAAGCGAATGCACGCCTGCATCCGAGGCCAGGCCCATGAGGTGGACGTAGCGGCCGGCGGCTTTGGCTTTAGTGATCCCCTCGACCATCACGGGGTTGTCAAAGAACTGGCCGGCCCGGATCTCCTTGGTGATGCGCACCGATTCCTGATCCACGATGCGGCCCGCCCCCAGGTTCTGGTGGCCCACCTCCGAGTTCCCCATCGTGCCTTCGGGAAGGCCCACATCCTCACCGGAGGTGTGGATGAGGGTCCAGGGGTACTCCTGGAGCAGGGCGGTGCAGCGGGGGGTCTTGGCGAGCTTGATGGCGTTCCACTGGTCGAGCTGGGGATCGGGATTGCGGCCCCAGCCGTCACGAACGATCAGCACCGCAGGCTTTGGGCGATTGGCCATGGCACACTCCGGGGATTGGGGGGCAAGGAGGGGGGATTCTAGCAGAAGCCCCGCAGGGCGGCAGCGGGCAGACCGGGGGCCTGGCGGCCGGGCCCCCCGAAGAAACCGCCCCATCCGCGCCAACCCTAGACCCCCAGCGCGGCCGCATCCCGGTCGGACAAGAGGCCCCCATCCGCGCGCGGCTGGACGGTGCCATCGCGTTTCCAGGAGCGGTCGCAGCGCGGCTCGGAGCGCAGGTCGGCCACCGCGGGGCTGCTGTCGGCCGGGCCCAGGGCGAAGCGGCTGATCAGGCACAGGTCGGCCAGATCGACGGGGTCGAAGCCGGCCAGAAACGGCTTCCTGGGCCAGGTCAAGCCCATATCCAGAGGGTTGTCAATGCCGCGCGAGGCCCGGGCTTCCTCGAGGGCCTTGAGCATGGCCGGGCGCTCGGCCAGGAGCTGGGCCCACTCCGGAGCCACGGTGACGCTCACCGGCTTGGGGAAGGTGGCCAGGTGCACCGAATCGGCCAAGCCTCCATGCAGGGCCAGCCAGGCCTCATCGGCGGTATGCGGAAGGACGGGGGCGGCCAGGCGCACCAGGGCGCTGGTGCTGTGCCACAGGGCCGTCTGGGTGCGCCGCCGCCGCGGGCTGTCGGGCCGGTCACAGTAGAGCCGGTCCTTGGTGGCGGCCAGATACACCGCGCTCAAAGTGTCATTGCAGAAGTTGAAGAGCGCCCGGCTGACCCCCGGAAATTCGTAACGCTCATAGCAGCCCACAACGGTGGCGATCAACTTGTTCAGTTCGCCCAGGACCCAGGCATCGAGGCTGGCGGCATCCTGGTCACCGAAGGTGTGGGCATGCGCGGCCGGATCAAAGTCGTAGAGGTTGGACAGCAGGAAGCGCAGCGTGTTGCGCACCTTGCGGTATTCCTCCCCGGCCAGGCGCAAGAGACCCATGTCCACCTTGATGTCGTTGTCCGTGTTGGTCGAAGAGACCCACCAGCGGCAGACATCGGCGCCCAGTTCCTTGAGCAGGTCTTCCACCTCGATGGTGTTGCCCAGGGACTTGGACATCTTGCGGCCGTCCTTGTCCACCGTGAAGCCGTGCGTGACCAACCCCCGGAAGGGCGGCTGGCCGGTCACAGCCAACCCGCACAGGAGCGACACCTGGAACCAGCCGCGGTGCTGGTCGGAGCCTTCCAGGTACAGTTCGGCGGGGTAGTTGCCCTCCTGCATGCGCTTTAAAGCGCCATTCCAGGAGCAGCCGGATTCGAACCACACATCGAAGATATCCGAGCCTTTCCTGATTTCAGATTTCAGACTGGAAATTGCCGATTTCACCCAGGCCGGGGCGTGATGGTCGGCGGTGGGGTTGTAGTGGGCCAGCAGATCGGCCGGTGAAAGCTTGAACCACGCATCGGAGCCCTGCTGGCGGATGACCTCGACCACCGCCTTGATGCTGGCGGCGGTCAAGAGGGGCTCGCCCTCGACCCCTTCCGGGGGGAAGAAGGCGGGGATGGGCAGGCCCCAGGCCCGCTGGCGCGAGATGCACCAGTCGGGGCGCGATTCCAGCATGCCGCGCAGGCGGTTCTGGCCCCAGGCGGGGTGGAAGGCGATGCCCTTTTCGGCCGCGGCCAAAGCCCGCTGGCGCAGGCTCTTACCCCCCTCAAACTCCCGGTCCACACTGATAAACCACTGCTCCGTGGCCCGGAAGATGGTGGGCGTCTTGCCCCGCCAGTCGTGGGGGTAGCTGTGCGTGAACTGGTGGTCGTGGAACAGGTGGCCCGAGCCGCGGAGATTGTCGACCACCAGGGTGTTGGCTTTCCATACGTCGACGCCGGGAGCGCGCAACCACTGGGGCACGGTCTCATCGAACGTGCCATCGGCCTTGACCGGGCAGTAGATATCCAGGCCGTATTTTTTGCCCGTCTGGTAGTCCTCCACACCATGGCCCGGGGCGGTGTGCACCAGCCCGGTGCCGTCTTCGAGGGTGACATAGTCGGCCATGACCACGGGCGACACGCGGCCGGCAAAGGGATGCGCGTAACACACCGGGTCCAGGGCCGCCCCGGGGCACGTAGCCAGTTCCACCACATCGGCAGCGCCGCCGGCGGCCAGCACCTTGGCCCCCAGCTCGCGGGCCAGGATGGCATGCCGCGTCTGGCCGGCGTGCTGGAAGCGGAACAGGCCGTAGTCGTAGCGCGGATGCACCGCCACCGCCAGGTTGGCCGGCAGCGTCCACGGGGTGGTGGTCCAGATCATCAGGTGCACGGGCGTGTTGGGCTTGAGCCCCGCTGTCTTGAAGGCGGCGGGCAGGGCCTCGTGGTTGGTAACCTCCAACAGCACGTACACGCTGGTGTCTTGCCGGTCGTAATACTCGAGCTCCGCCTCGGCCAGGGCGGTGCGGTTTTCGATGGACCAGTGCACGGGTTTCAGGGCCCGGTACACCAGACCCTTGCCCACCAGGTCGGCGAAGACATCCAGGACGGCGCCTTCGTAGCCCTTGTCCATGGTGACGTACGGGTGGTCGTAGTCGGCCACGGTCAAAAGCCGCTGCATCTGGGTCTTTTGCAGCTTGATGAACTTTTCGGCCGAATCCTGGCACTTGCGGCGGATCTTGTACGCCTCCAGCTCCCGCCCCGCCGGGCCCAGATCCTGCATCACCTTGTGCTCGATGGGCAGGCCGTGGCAATCCCAGCCGGGGGTGTAGGGCACATCGAAGCCCATCAGGGTCCGGCTGCGCACCACGAAATCCTTGAGCACCTTATTCAAGAGGTGCCCCAGGTGGATCGAGCCGTTGGCGTAGGGCGGGCCATCGTGAAACACGAATCGCCCGCGCGGCGCGCTCTTACCCGCTGCGCGCAATTTCTCGTACAGCCCGGCCGCCGCCCAGCGTTTCTGGCTGGCCGGCTCGTTCTGCACCAGGTTGGCCTTCATGGCGAAGGAGGTCTTGGGCAGGTTCAGGGTGTCTTTGTACGAACGTTTCACGGGCTCAGTCATGATTTCCTCAAAAGAGCACATTGAACCACGAAGACACGATCATGCGAAGAAGAAAAGACCAGAAAGCTGAACCACCGAGGACACGAACAGCACCAGGAAGAAGGATAATCGCCCGGTGCGTTGTCAATCAGTCCTTAGCCAGATCTTGGTGTCCTTGGTGTTCTTGGTGGTTCAATTCTTTTCTTCATCTGCTTCGTGCCTTCATGTCTTCGTGGTTGAACTTCCTTTCCCGGATGCAAAGAAGGTCGGGTACGGGCCTTGGTTAGCCAGGCGCTGGATCAAGATCGCCAGTTCCAGGGCGTGGTAGTCGCCCCACAGGCTGGCTTCGCCACAGGGGACCTTCTTGCCCGCCGGGATGTAATCCCAGCCATTGGGCCGGTGATACACCGAGTGCAGGATCAGCCCCTGGTGCTTGGGGGAAGTCGCCAGGTAGGGCTCGGCCAACAGCGTGCGGGCTACACCCAGCCCGGCCTGCACGTAGCGCCCGCCCCGGCGGCCTAAATAGCGCCCCAGGCGGAGCAGCCCCTGGGCGGCGATGGCCGCGGCCGAGGAATCCACCGGCTCAAAATCGTTGTACGGCTCGGCGGGGCGCTGGCGCCAGTCGCCCAGCCGGGCCAGCCCCGGGGCGCCATCATCCCAATAGGGTATGCCATCGGCGGCCGAGCAGTCGCGCAGGTAATGATCGCAGGTTTCAACCGCGCAGCGCTCGTATACCCGCAGTACCTGCCGCCGGTCCAGGCCGGTGGCCGCCTTGAACTGGGCCGGGGAGATGGTGGCAAAGAACTCCAGCTCCTCCGCATAGCCCAGCATGGCCCAGGCCAGGCCGCGCGTCCAGGTGGAAAAGGGGGAATAGCCCTGCTGTGTGCCCCGGCAGCGGAAGCGGCCATCGTTGCGGTTGAAGAGGGCCTCGTGGGCCGTGCGCCCGCGGACATCATACGGGCTGCCCGAATCCCCGTGCCACACCACATACTGGCTGGTGGTCAGGCCGTGCAGCACCGAGCGTTTCAGGAGGTTGGCGGCCTTGTCGTTCTCGTGCATGAGCACCTGACCCAGGTGCCACGCCAGCCCCAGGATGCGCGTGGAGCGCAGGGTATCGACGAACAGGGAATGCGGGCCGTTAAAGGAATAGATGTAGCCCAGAGCCGGGCTGTGCGCACTGTGGGCCGAGCCGGGCACCGCCGGCGTGCCCGACCAGCGGGCCGCCTGCACGGCCCCGGACACTTTCAGGGCCAGCTCGTAGTACGCCAGTTCCCAATCCTGCTGGTCGATCCGTCCCTCGCGCATCAGCCGGCGCAGATTGCCATAGGTGCTCAGGTTGTTGAAGCCGTGATCGTGCACTCCCGTGTGCGTCAGGTGCGGGGCCATGCGCTCGAGGGTGCGCCGCCGGCCCAGTTCCAGCAGCTTGCGCTCGCCCGTGCCATCAAACGCCAGCAGCGCGCAGCCGTACTGGAAGCCCTGGGTCCACTCGGTCCAGCCCCGCGAGGTGTAGCGCCCGCGGATGGTGAACACGGGCGTTCCCCGGGCCGGGTCCCACGAGCGGACCAAAGCCACCACTTTTTTTGCAGCCAGGGCCAGCAGACGCTCGACCGCGGGCTTGAGATCCTGGGGAGTTATCTGAGATTCGATCCGCATAACTGTCTCTGTGTAGGTTCGGCCCTGGCCGAACATCTGCTGTGGACGAGCCGCGCCCGTGCGGTCTCCGGAGGTCACGCGCCTTGGCGGGAAGCGGTCTTGATTGCGAGGCACGAGCCACGAAGACCGCTCCCTTGCGGTCGCGGCGCGTCCAGACTTTTGCCTCCTTACGACGTCTGGCCCTTCAAACGCTCCCGGATGCGCACCTTCACCACCTTCAATTCCTGGGCCTGGGGGGCACTCTTGTAGTGCTCATCCAGCGGATAGCACCCGCTGATGATGCCCGAGCGCGGGGCGGTGGTGCAATCCGAGAAAGTGCGGCACAGCTTCTGGGCCCGGGGCAGACTGCCCGTGGTCAACGTGTCGAAGGGCAGTTCCGGGTAGGCCAGCACCATCCGGCCCAGCCCCACAAAATCCGTCCAGCCCTCGCGTACCACCGCCTGGGCGATGTGCGGCAGGTATTCCTGGAAGTAGGTGTAGGCCGTGCCCACCATGGGCAGCCCGGGCACCGCCTTTTTCACCTCCCGCGCCGCTTCGATCTGGCGCAGGCAGCCGATCAGCGGGTCCTCGGGGGGCTGGTAGCCGTCACTGGGCGGGAAGTAGGCCGGGCGCTGGATGTGCGGGTTGTAATAGGGGCTGCCCGCCGTCAGGTTCACCATCTCGATCTTCAGTTCATCGCGCATGAGCTTCAGAAGCTGGATAGGCTCAGTCAGGTCGATCTCAAACGGCCGGTCGCGCCGGCAGCCAAAGCCCGGATAGGGCAGGCACGCCGCCACCTCATCGGGCACGCCGGGGCCCAGCTTGCCCCCGGTGGATTGGGCCGCATCCGGGTGGAAGGGGGGAAAGTCGAACAGGCTCAGGCGCACCCCGATCAGCAGCTTGGGGCAGGCCGCACGGATCCCCGCCACGATCTGGCGCAGAAAGCGCGTCCGCCCCATCAGATCGCCGCCGAACTTGCCCGGCCGGTCATAGGCCGACAGCAACTCGTGCCCCAGGTAGCCGTGGCAATGCTTGACATCCACGAACTGGAAGCCCACCTCCCACGCCAGCCGTGCGGCCGTGATGTAGCTTTCGATCAGGCGCTGAAGGTCGTCATCGCTCAGCAGCGGAGCATCGTCCCCCGGCCGGATGCCCACCCGCCGGTCCAGCAGGGGGTGGTGATAGGCGATCCGCGGCTCGGGCTGGTCCCAGGCGTTGGGTTTGGAATACCGGCCCGAGTGGGTCAGTTGCAGCCCCACCACCAGACCGTCCGCCGAGCCGCACCGGGCCCGGTGGGCCTCCAGCAGCGTGCTCAGCAGGCCGGCCAGGGCGGCCTTGTTTTCCGGCCGGTAGCAAAGCTGGCGGGGATTGGCCCGGCCCTCGTGCTGCACCGCAAACGCCTCACCCCCCCAGATCAGTTTGGCCCCGCTGGCCCCGAAATGCCGCCAGCGCCGCAAGGTGTGGTCCGATGGCTTGCCATCGGCCGTGCCGTCCCAGCCTTCCATGGGATGAATGCACCAACGGTTGCCCACCGTCAGCGGGCCAATCTGCAGGGACTGGGCCAGCGGCGAGCCTTCGGCCGCCGACAGAATCCGCTCATCCATCGGAAGTGCCAGTCCCAGGCTCTGCAGGTAGCTGCGGAAAGCCTCAAGTTGCTTGAAATGCCCAATTCGCTGAAACGTTGCGGTCATGAAACACCATCCAACTGGTGGGCTCGGCCCTGGCCGAACATCGTCCCAGGTAGGTTCGGGCTTGCCCGAACCTCTTTGCGGCCCGGTGGCGCGCCCTGCTCCAGGGCTCCTGCCGGGGGGTACACTCTACCCAATTCCCACCCCGATGATGCGCCGGCCGGAACGATTTGTCGCCCGACAGGTCCGCCGGCCCGCCACGGGAGGGTATGATCAACCCGCGGCGCAGGCCGCCCCGGGAGGTGCCTTATGGCAAGCCGTATACCCCATGCGCTCGGCTGGTCGATCTTGGCCCTGGCTTTGTTGATCAGCCGGCCAACCCTGGCCCGCGCCGAGAAACCAGCCGCCCATCCCCCCACCGCCCCGGCCGTAGCCACCGCGCCCCACACCTTCCCTGACCTCATCCACCGGCAGATCACCCACATCCTCGATCAAGCCGCCGAAGACAATAACTTCGATGCCGCCGCCCAGGCCATGAACGCCTGCTTTGACCAAGTCATCGCCTACGGGGAACAGAGCGATGGCCGGCTCTTCCGCCAGGCGGATGAGGCCCGCCGCCTCCTGGACCAGTTGCGCAGCATTCCCCCCGATCACCGCGTGGAGCTTCTGGCTTACCTGCGGGCCCATCCCGACCTGGAGGGGGCCCTGGTATTTCTGGTTAAGCCCCAGTTCGACGATGTCCCGGCCGTGTATGCCCTGCTGGACCGCCTGCGCCAGGAACGCGGCCAGATCCTGCCCCGCTTCGCCAACCTCGCCGCCGCCCTGTGCGTGGTACAGGATGGCAAGCCCTTCACCCAGCAGATCAACGAGAACCGCACCACTTCCCCCGACCCCCTGGCCCTGTTCGACTACTACACCAGCAACGAGAGCCGCATGCTCTTTGGCCTGCGCGAGGTCCCGCCCGAGTTGCTGGTGTACGTGGTGGACAGCACCGCTTCCATCGCCGATATGCAGTGGGCCCTGGCCCATTACGCCGGTACGGCCAACATCGGCCCGCTCTTTTTCAGCATCAAGTACGACTTCAACAACCTGCGCACCGGCGCACCCAAGAAGGTCACCGAACTGGGCTACACGCTGCCCAACATCCTGGCCTATGGCGGCGTGTGCGCCGACCAGGCCTACTTCGCCACCACCGTGGGCAAGGCCATCGGCGTGCCCACCGCCTACGACTGGGCCATCAGCGGCGAGGCCGGGCACGCCTGGGTCGGCTTTCTCCAGGCCCGTGGCGGCCATCCCTTCTGGAACTTCAACAGCGGCCGCTACCAGGCCTACCAGGACATCCGCGGCAACGTCACCGATCCCCAGACCCGCCGCCTCATCCCCGACAGCTATGTCTCCCTGCTGGCCGAGCTATCCACCAGCAGCGCGGAAGACCGCCAGGCGGCCGAAGCCTTTACCGACGCCGTTGATCGCCTGGAAACCCTGGCCACCCGCCGAGCCGCCCTTCAGGCGGCGCCCCTGCCCCAGGCCGCCACGCTCCAGCAGCACGTGAACCAGCCGCGCACCGCCAGCGCCCCCGATCAACTGGCGCTGCTGGAGGCGGGCCTGCGCCGCTGCGCCGGCTACGCCCCCGGCTGGTTCGCCGTGCGCAACATGGCGGCCGCCGGCCGGCTGAGCCTGGCCCAGAAGCAGCGCTGGGCCGCCCTGGTGCAGCGCCTCTGCGGCACGCGCTATCCGGACTTCATGCTCGCCGTGCTCGAACCCATGATCCAGACGGTGACCCAAACCCCGCAGCAGAACCAGCTCTGGAACGCCGCCTTCGCCGCCGTCCGCCGGCGCCCCGACCTGGCCGCCCAGGTGCGCATGGACCAGGCCCGTATGTGGGAACAGGCCGGCGACCTCGCCAACGCCGGCCAGTGCTACGAGGACATCATCGACCGCTTCGCCAACGACGGCCCCTTCGTCATCCCGGCCCTGGTCGGGGCCAGCCGAATCCTGCAGCAGATGAACCAGCCGGACAAGGTGATCGCCCTGTATGAAAAGGCCTGGCTGCGCACCCGTCGGCCCAGCGAGCGCATCTTCGCCGGTTACGCCCAGGCCGCCAACTGGTATCGCGTGGGGATGCTGCTTCTGGACAAGCTTCAAGCCGCCAACCGCCCCGAGGCCGCCCAGGTAAAGGCCAAGCTCGAAGCCTATCTCGCCGGCGGATGATCCGTGTCTTACGGCCTCTTGTCGCTGCCGATCCGCACCGGACACAACGGCGGACTGGGCAGATCCTCATCCAGAAGCTGCTGCAGGCTGGTGGAGCCGAAGGCCTCCTCGATCTGGCCCATGGCGTTGTCAATCTTGCGGTGCAGGGCGCACAGGCTGTTGCCGTGCGAGGGAATCCCCAGCGGACAGGTCTGGATGCGCTTGAACGGGTCCACGGCGTTGATCACTTCCAGGATGCTGACCTGGTCGGGAGACCGAACCAGTTCAAAACCCCCGTGGATACCCCGCTGGGCCTGCACCAGCCCGGCCCGGCCCAAAGCCTGAAGGACCTTGGACAGGTACGCCGGCCGGACCCGGGTCTGCTCGGCAATTTGTTGAGTGGTCTGGGCCTGGTCGGGCTGCTGAGCCAGGCACACCATCGCCCGCAAGGCATATTCGGCTGTTTGCGAAATCATGGGTGGTACTCCAGCCGACGGGCGGCCCCGCAAGCCCGCCCCCAATCGCCGGCGTATGCTCATTGGTAACAGGTTCCGGCTGACTTGTCATCTTCCTTTTGTCCAAAAAGGTTGATAAGTATTTTTTGTCCCTGGCCGAACGCCTCGGGTGCCACCCATCGGCGCCTGCGCCCAGCCGAGCCGTGCGGGACCAGGAGCACGGGTCTCCCGCCCCCGGAAGGCAAACGGACGGCCGGGAGCATCCTTGCCCGCAAAAATTGTCACACCACCGGGGCCCCGCCTCCCCCCGCCGGTGCGGTCGAGCGCCTGGAATACCGCCATCCACTTATCCCCTTTCTTGCGGGCCCCTCTTTAGCCGCCGCGGCCAAGCGCCTAGGATGGTCCAGCGCTTGCCCCCCAACCCCAGGAGCCTTTCATGATCACCAGCAGCCGCCAAGTACGCGACATCACCCCGGATCAACTGCCGCCGGTCATCCTGCCCGATGTCCCTGCCCACCGCCTTCTTCAGGGCCAGAAAGCCCTGGTCACCGGGGCCAACAGCGGCATCGGCAAGGCCACCGCCATCGCCCTGGGCCAGGCCGGAGCCGATGTAGTGGTTAACTATGTCCACGGCGACGCCGAGGCCCAGGCCGTGGCCCAGGCCGCCTTGTGCGGCCCGCCGGGCCAACCCGAAAACCGCACCTCGATCTACCAGGCCGATGTGTCCAAGGAAGATCAGGTCCAGGGGATGTTCCAGCGCATGATCCAGGAGTTCGGCACCATCGACATCCTGGTCAACAACGCGGGCCTGCAGCAGGATGCCCCCATCGACACCATGACCCTGGCCCAGTGGCAGAAGGTGATCGACGTCAACCTCACCGGCCAGTTCCTCTGCGCCCGCGAAGCCATCCGGGAGTTCAAACGCCGCGGCGTGGTTCCGGGGGTGTCCTGCTGTGCCGGCAAGATCATCCACATCAGCTCCGTGCACGAGGTCATTCCCTGGGCCGGACACGTCAACTACGCCGCCAGCAAGGGCGGCATCATGATGCTCATGAAGAGCCTGGCCCAGGAAACCGCCCCCTACCGCATCCGCGTCAACAGCGTCTGCCCCGGCGCCACCCGCACACCCATCAATCGCCCCGCCTGGGACACCCCCCAGGCCTACGCCGAACTCATGAAACTCGTGCCCTACAAACGCATCGGTGAGCCCGAAGACGTCGCCCGCGTGGTGGCCTGGCTGGCCTCGGACCAGGCCGACTACATCACCGGCACCAGCATCTTCGTCGATGGCGGCATGACCCTCTACCCCGGCTTCGCCACCGGCGGTTGAACCCGCCCCATGCGTGCCCCTGCCTCAGCGGCCCGGCGACGTGGCGAACCCGCCGGATCGGGGCTATGGTCTTCACGTGGCTGCCAGCGGCCGCCAAGAGGTGATCTGATGACCAAGAGCGGGCAAGATTTCACCACCGCCGAACACCAGCGCCTGGCCGCCGCCGATGCGGGTCAGGAGCACTGGCGGCACTGGGGGCCGTATCTGAGCGAACGTCAGTGGGGCACGGTGCGCGAAGACTACAGCCCCGATGGTTCGGCCTGGGAATACTTCCCCTTCGACCACGCCGCCAGCCGGGCCTACCGCTGGGGCGAAGACGGCCTGGCCGGCTGGTCTGATCACCTGCAGCGCCTGTGCTTTGCCCTGGCCCTGTGGAACGGCCGCGATCCCATCCTCAAGGAGCGGCTCTTCGGCTTGACCTGCCACGAAGGCAACCACGGGGAGGACGTCAAGGAGGTCTACTACTACCTCGACGCCACGCCCACGGCCTCGTACCTGAAGATGCTCTACAAGTATCCCCAGGCCGAGTTCCCCTACGAGCGCCTGCGCCAGGAAAACCGCCGCCGCGGCCGCACCGACCCGGAATTCGAACTGCCCGATACCGGGGTGTTCGATGCCGGCCGCTACTGGGATGTGTTCATCGAGTTTGCCAAGGCCGCCCCCGAGGATGTCCTGATCCGCATCCACGCCTTTAACCGCGGCCCCGAGCGCGCCACCCTGCACGTGCTGCCCCACCTGTGGTTCCGCAACTCCTGGTCCTGGGGGCAGATCCACTCCCCCGTCAGCACGGCCTGCCCGGCCCTCTCCCGCACCGGAGCCCGAACCCTCCAGGCCCGGCACGAGTCCCTGGGCCAGCTCTACCTGCACGTCCAGCAGGAACCCACCTGGCTGTTCACCGACAACGTCACCAACACCCCGCGCCTTTTCGGCACGCCGGCCCAGGAAGGGCACTATTACAAGGACGCCTTCCACCAAGCCGTCGTCGCCGGCCGGGGCGACGCCGTCAACCCCGCCCACGAAGGCACCAAGGCCGCCGCCTGGTGGCAGGTGACTCTCGACCCCGGCCAGGAGCACATCTGGCGCCTGCGCCTGGGCCCGGCGGCTGACGCCCCGGATTGGGAAGAGTTCCCCCGTCTCTTTCGCCAGCGCCTGGCCGAGGCCGATGCTTTCCACGCCGCCCTCCACCGCGGCCTGTCTCAGCCCCAGGCCCAGGTCCAGCGCCAGGCCCTGGCCGGCCTGATCTGGTCCAAACAGTTCTACTACCTCGATGTGCCCCAGTGGCTCGAAGGCGACCCCGCCCAGCCCGCCCCGCCGCCCCAGCGCAAAACCGGCCGCAACCACGAATGGACCCACCTCAACAACGCCGAGGTCTTGTCCATGCCCGACAAGTGGGAGTTCCCCTGGTACGCCTCGTGGGACCTGGCCTTCCACACCGTGCCCCTGGCCCTGATGGACCCCGTCTTCGCCAAGCAGCAGCTTCTGCTCTTGACCCGCGAGTGGTACATGCACCCCAACGGGCAGCTCCCGGCCTATGAGTGGTCCTTCGGCGATGTCAACCCGCCGTTGCACGCCTGGGCCGCGTTCCGCGTCTACCAGATCGAGCAGCAGGTGCACCACCGACCCGGCGACACCGCCTTCCTGGAAACCGTGCTGCACAAGCTGCTCTTGAATTTCACCTGGTGGGTCAACCGCAAGGACCTCACCGGCCGCAATGTCTTCCAGGGCGGCTTCCTGGGCCTGGACAACATCGGCGTCTTCGACCGCTCCGAGCCCCTGCCCACCGGCGGCTACATCAACCAGGCCGATGGCACGAGCTGGATGGCCATGTACTGCCTCAACCTCATGCGCATCGCCCTGGAACTGTCGCTGGAAAACCCCGTCTACCAGGACCTGGCCAGCAAGTTCTTCGAACACTTCCTCTACATCGCCGCGGCCATGACCAACATCGGCGGCCGGGACATCAACCTCTGGAACGAAGAGGACGGCTTCTTCTACGATGTGCTGCGCCTGCCCGATGGCCGGCACATCCCCCTGCGCCTGCGCTCCATTGTCGGCCTGATCCCCCTTTTGGCCGTGGAAGTGCTCGATACCGAACTCCTTCAGCGCGTGCCCGAGTTCACCCGCCGCCTGGAGTGGTTCCTGAACTACCGGCCCGACCTGGCCGCGCTGGTCTCGCGCTGGAACGAGCCGTGCAAGAAGGGCCACGGCCAGCAGCGCGAAACGCGCCTGCTTTCCCTGCTCCGCGGGCATCGCATGAAGTGCCTGCTCAAACGCATGCTGAATGAGAGCGAGTTTCTCTCGCCCTTCGGGGTGCGGGCCCTGTCCCGCTACCACCTCGAGCACCCCTTCACCTTTACACTGACCGATCAGTCCCGCATCGTGCGCTATGAGCCTGGGGAATCGCAGTCCGGCCTGTTCGGCGGCAACTCCAACTGGCGCGGGCCGGTCTGGATGCCGCTCAACTACATGCTGGTGGACAGCCTGCGCCGCTTCCACACCTACTACACCGACGAGTTCAAGGTGGAACACCCCACCGGCTCGGGGCGCCTGCTGTCCCTGGCCCAGATCGCCGACGAGCTGTCGGGCCGCCTCCAGCGCCTCTTCCTGCCCGATGCCCAGGGCCATCGCCCCGTCCTGGCCTACAGCCCGCTGCTGCAGCAGGACCCCCAATTCAAGGATTACATCCTCTTCCACGAGTATTACCACGGCGACACCGGCCGCGGCGTGGGCGCCTCGCACCAGACGGGCTGGAGCGCCCTGGTGGCCGACCTGCTGCGGTCGTAGGGCTGGCTATTCCAGGGCGGCGTGCTTCTTGTCTTGATCTCTCCTTACGCCCCTCACCTCACCAGTTCCCCGATCGCCGCTGCCACCGTGTCCGCCTGGGCCGCCATCGAGAAATGCTTCAGCACACGCTGGCGTCCGGCCGCCCCCAGGCGCTGGCGCAGGCCCGCATCATCCACCAGTTCCAGGACGTGTTTGACGAACCCTTCCTTATCTTCCGGGGGCAGCAGCCAGCCCGTCTCGCCCGGCACCACGATCTCGCGCGGGCCCCCCGCGTTGGACGAGATCACCGGCAGCCCGCAGGCCATGGCCTCGCCCAGCACATACCCGAAGCTCTCGCGGCTGGGAGCATGCAAAAACAGGTCGGCCCGCTGATAGAAGGGCGTCAGGTGCGACTGCTGGCCGGCGAAATGAAACCGCGGCCCCAGCTTCAGGCTCTGGGCCTTGCCCATCCACGTAGGCTTGAGCCCGCCATCGCCCACGTACACGAAGGTCAGGGACAGCCCCGGACGGCGGCGAAACACTTCGGCCGCCACCTCGATCAAAAAATCCACGCGCTTTTCCGGCCGCGACTGGCAGCAGATCAGGGCGTACAGGTCACTGCCCGGCAGCCCCAGGGCCGCGGCCGGCGGCCGCTGACCGGCTGCGGCCGGCACAAACACGTCCGTATCCACCCCGTTACACGCCAGCCGCACCCGCGACGCCGGCAGCCCCGCCCAGCCAGTCAGAAACTCGTACTGGTGCCGGCTGTTGGCCAGGGTCAGATCGTGCATCTTCAGCCGCAGCAGCCCCCGCACCTTGTTGAACAGCCGCTTGGCCCAAGGCGGGGCGATTTCGGGAAAGTTGTACTGGGCGAAGTTGATGGTGGGAATGCCCAGCCCCCTCAAGAGGCCCAGATCCACCAGCGAAGGCTCCACATCGCAGTAGAACACCAGCTTCACTTTCCTCTCGAGCAGCCAGTGCTTCAGTCCCGGCCGGTGGGCCGGGGTGAAGTCCAGCAGGTCCACGCGGCAGCGCTCCAGGTGCGGCGTGGCAAACGCTGGCCGGTCGGTCAGCGCCGGAAACGCCAGCAGGCCTCTTAATCCGCGCCCCGCCAGCCGCTGGGCCACCCGGTCGTACAAAGCCCCGATCCGGGACCAGACGTTGCCCTGGTCATCCGGGTACTTCATGGCAAACGCGATGGTGCCGGATTCCGGCTGGCTCATGGTCGTAGGCTTCCGATCATCCCGCAGCATCATCATTATCGACCGAATCCCCGGCCGACGCCTGCCGGATAAACCGATCCCACTGCGGCGATTCCGTCCCGGCGCGGCTGCACCCCATGTCCCCTCGGCTCCGAACCCACTAAACTACCCCGATGAGCGCCTCCGCCGGCAACCCTGGTCCCCCCGCTCCGGCCGTGGACCTGCATCAGCCTCAGGACGTCATCGATCTGTTGGCCCGCGCCCGCCAGGCCAACCTCCAGGCCCCCGCCCGCCACGGCAACTGCATCCACCTTCCTTCCCGCGGCCGGCTCATGATGTCCGGCGACCTGCACGACCACACCATCAACTTCCAGCGCCTGGTCAAAATCGCCCAGCTCGACCAGAGCCCCGACCACCACCTGGTCCTGCACGAGCTCACCCACGGCAAGCACACCGTCAACGGCCGCGACCTCTCCATCCGCCTGCTGGCCCGCGTGGCCGAGCTCAAGGCCCGCTATCCCCACCAGGTCCATCTCCTCTTGGCCAATCACGACCTGGCCCAGGCCCTGGACTACCAGATCCTCAAGGATGGCCGCAGCGTCACCCAGGCCTTCCGCGACGGCGTCGAGTTCCTCTATCACGACCGCGCCCCAGAGGTTCATCAGGCCGCCGCCGACTTCATCCTCAGCTTCCCCCTGGCCGTGCGCAGCGAAACCGGCCTGCTTTGCGCCCACAGCCTGCCGGCCCCCCACACCCTGCCCCGCTTCGACCCGACCATCCTGGACCGCCCCCTCACCCCCCCGGATTTCGCCCATGGCGGCCCCGTTTATCAGATGATCTGGGGCCGCCAGCACACGCCCGAACTGGCCCAGGCCCTGGCCGACGCCTGGAAGGCCCGCTTTTTCATCCTCGGCCACCAGCCCGCCGACATGGGCTATTACGAGGAAACCGACCGCATTCTCATCCTCGCCTCCGACCACGAGCACGGCGTCGCCCTGCCCCTCGAACTCGACCGCCGCTACCGCGAATTGTCGGAACTGGTGGATTCGCTGATCCTGCTGGCCGGCGTCCGCCTGTAGGTTCGGCCCTGGCCGAACCTCTCGCTGGCCCCTAGCCCTGATCTAGAGATGTTCGGCCCCGACCAAACCTGCCGCCGACCAATGGTAAGATGGTGAAGTCACAGGTCTTATGGATGAACCCCCGGCCCCGGCGCCTGCAATAAGCGCGCGGCGTGAGGCGTTAACCCCAAGTAGAAGCGAGCGGTGCATGGCAGCGACGGCGCCCGATCCCAGACTGAACCGGACGCTGGAACTGGCCGGCAGCGGCGACGAAACGGCCTGGCGCCTGCTGGTGGAGTCTTACGCCCGCCGTGTTTTCGGTCTGGTCCTGGGGCACTGCGGGGACCGTGAACTGGCGGAAGAGATCACCCAGGCGACCTTCGTCCAGGTCGTCAGCCACATCGGCCGGTATAAAGAGCAGGGTAAGTTCGAGCCGTGGCTCTTTCGCATCGCCTTGAACCGCCTGCGCGACGAAATGCGGCGGCGCAAGCGCCAAGCCCAGAGCGTGGACATGAGCGCCGCCCGCGGCGAGGATGCCAGCGCCTGGGCCGGCATGGAAGGCCAGGTGGTGGCGGGGCGCTCGGCCGAAAGCGCCGACCCGCTGGACCGGGTCAGCCGGGATGAAGAGATCGCCTTCCTGAAGGAGGCCATCGCCCAGCTCCCCCCGGCGGATCAGGAGATCCTGCGGCTGAGGCACACGGCCGGCCTGGGCTTCGCCGAGATCGCCCAGGTGTTGGATCAACCCCTGGGCACCGTCTTGGCCCGCGGCCACCGGGCCCTGGCCAAGCTGCGGAAACTGCTGGAAGAGCGGCTGGGACAGCAAAGCGGGTAGGTTCGGCCAGAGCCGAATCGACGAATTCCGAGGCGAGACATAAGACACGAGACCGATCATGCCTGACCCCTCCAACAACCTGCGGAATGAGGCCCATCAGCCGATGGACCCCCGGCTGGAAAGCCTGCTGGATGAAGCCCTGGCGCCCCGGCAGGTGCCCGGGGGCATCCCCCGCAACCTGGTGGACACCATCGTGACCGCCACCAGCCCCCGGCTCCAGCGCCGCCACCACATCCTGGTGCGCCTCAACGACCTGTGGTGGCCCCGGGCCCTGGCCGCCAGCATCGTCGTCCTGGCCTCCGCCGGCATCGTGCTGACCATGGCCTCCATCGTGCAGCAGGCCCAGGCCTGGGTCAGCCTCACCCGCGAACTGCCCGCCGTGCTCCACAATGTGGACACCCAGCAGACCGTGGCCATGGTCCCCCTCACTGAACTGGATGCCCAGACCCACGCCCTGGACCGCGACCTGTCCCGCGTGGAAAGCGAAATGCGCCAGTCCGACCTGTCCGCCCAGACGTTCTGAAAGGATGTGCGATGAATTGGAAGTGCCGCAAGCTTTCAGCCCTGGGAATCGTGGTTTGTCTGGCGGCCGTGGCCATGGCGGCCTGGGCCCAGGATCCCCCCGCCGGTCCTCCGGCCGCCCCGGCCGCGCACGAGCGCGGCGCCCTCCGCCCCGCCTTTCCGGGCCCGCACCACAACCGGCCCCTGACCCAGGAACAGATCAATGATGTCCTGGCCGTCCTCAAAACCCAGGACCCCCAACTAGCCGCCCGCGTCCAGGCGGCCCTCAAAGCCCACCCCGAAAAACTACGCGAGCTGCTGGCCCCCCACTGGCCACGCTTGCAGCGCCTGGCGGAACTCAAACGCTCCGATCCCACCCTCTTCAATCTGACCATGGAGGAAATCCGCCTCAACCGCCAGACCTGGCCGGTGCTGCGCAACCTCCAGCAGGCCATCCGCCAGCAAGATGCCCCCCGCCAGACCGAACTGCACCGGCAGTTGCACGAGCTGGTCGCCCAGCAGTTCGATGTGCGTCAGAAGATCCGCCGCCGCGAGCTGGACAACATGGCCAAACGCCTCGCCCTGCTGCGCAAAGAGATCGAGGCCCGCGAAAAAGACCGCGCCGCCGTGATCGACGACCATATCGCCAACCTGCTCAAATTCCCCAGGGGCACCCCCCCGCGCACCACCCAGCCTGACTTCTAAATAACTCCGTAAAGTCGGCCCCGACCGAACCTCCTCTTCCCCCCCGCCGCCTCGTTCTCTACGGCCCCACGCCGTTCACATACACCAGGTTCGGCGTCGCGTCGGCACTGAGCTGCCGCTCGGCCGCCACATGCCAATCTGCGAACAGCACGTTCCCCACCGAGCCATAGTGACGCTGGTTGTCGAAGGGATGGAGATTGAAGAAATCCTGCAACCCCTGGAAGCTGCCCTGGCGGTGCCCGTGACCCGCCGGGTCCATCGCGCCATCGAACAGGAACGCCAGCCGCTGCGGGTTGGGGATCTGGTACTGGCAGAGCGTCTCTTGCGGATTACCCAACCCCTGCTCGAACCGGTACGTCATGAACTCCAGGTTAAAGGCATAGCTGATCGGCGTCGGCACGAGGGTGGGCTTGCTGGTAGTCGCCTGGTTGTCCGTGCGCACCTCCACCATGGCCGGGCTGCGGTCCTTGGGGCACAGCAGCATGCGCGGGTCGTACTGACTGAACCCGTTGGTGCTGGCCTTGGGCGGCTGCACCAGGATCACCAGGTTGTGGCTGCCGCCGGGCTGGAAGCTGTAGATGAACTGCGGGAAGTGCCCCTGGTGGGCCGTGATGAACTGCTGCGTGCTCATCGCATCCTGGTGCAGGTGGCTCATGCAGATCGCCTGCTGGGCGCTCTCCCGGGCGTTGACCAGGACCGGATAGCCCAGGGCCACGAGCAAACCCACGATGGCCACCACCACCAGCAGCTCCACCAGCGAAAACCCCCGCCTGCGGCCGCAAGCCCCGGCCGTCCGCCCGCGCCCCGGGTGCGACGGCCATCGCCCCAACCGCCGCCGGCGCGCAGCCCGGCGCGCCCGTCCCCACCCTGTGATGTTCCCACGCCCCATACCCACCCCTCACGGCCACGCCCGTGACCGCCCTTTCCGCCTCGACTTGTTTGGTAAGCCCCATCCCCCCGCCATCCGCACGGGCCACCCCGCCCACGACGGTGGCGTCGCTGACCACCACAACCCGCACGGGCCCCCTCAGTATCGGCCGCGCGTTGTGCCCACCTTATCGCCGGTATCGGCTTGGTGCCGTTTTACCGCACAAGAACTTCCGATATGACACCCTGCTGTCTTCTTATTCACCATGGCCCGCCACGCTCGCATCCCAGAACTCTCACCCTGGGAATCCATCCCCAGGCTCAGGTCCCCCTGCGCACACCTTGCGGACCCGGCGCCGCGGCTGCCCCCGCCGAGTGGACCCTCCTAACCCGACGCGAAGATCAAAAGCAAAACCGCCGCCTCTCTCTGGAGGAGGCGGCGGGTCCGAGGAATAGACGGATTGTGCCTGGCCAACACGCGGGATTCAGGCCCGTTGCCGGCTCACGGCCTTGAAGCCCAGAGCCACCAGACCCAGCAGACTCAGGCCGGCTGTGAGCGGCTCGGGAACAGCCGTGCCTGGAGGAGGAGGCGGCGGTGGGGGAGGACTGAACGGGACGTTGTCAACCGTGGCGTCGGACATCAGTTTCACCTCCCCACCCCCCCCCGCGAATATTGCGCCGGACACACTGTGGAATTCCAGGGGATCGTACGGGGCCAAAAGCGTGCCATCAACAATATTGCCCACCTTGCTCGTGAGCTTGGTGCCGCTGCTTTCGACATTAATGAGGATCTGGCTGGCCGAGACGCCCGCGCCGGCAACGATGCCGCCGTTGCCGCCGAGATCAAAGCCCCCTGCAACATTGATGACGAACGTGTCCGCGGAAGTGCCGTTCAGGGTGAGGCTCTGGCTGTTGAGATTAACATTGCCGGTGATCTTGATGACGTTCATCCCGCCATTGCCGGTGATACTTGTATTGGTGGTCAGATTGCCGTTGATCGTCACGGTAGGCGCCAGGGCCGTGGCCGTGTTGTATGCGGTCATGGCATCGGAAATAGCCTGCGCCACGTAGGGTGCATTCACCGTCGAGGTGCCGTTGAGTGTGCCGGGACCGTACATCTGCCCGGCACTCGTCAGGTAGACATCGCCGTTGATCGTCGATGGCGACATCAAGTTTAACGAGCCGCCAGACCCGACCCCCACGTTCCCGTTGACAGTTACGGCGGAGAAGTTCAGATAGGAAGAGCCCGGAACGGTCAGCACAGCAAAGTCGGCCGCACTGCCCAAGGAAAGAGCCCACGCGCTGGAAGCCATCCCCATCACGCCCACCGCCACCAACGTCGCCGCCCACCTCTTAATGAACTTCATGGCTTTACCTCCCACGCTCCTGTTGAAGCCCAATCCTGCCTACACCGCGCCGATGTCGGTTTCACGGTTTGTTCACTGCCATCACTTCGAAGCCGTTGCCGGGACTCAGGCGATAAGCGGGTCACTCGCTTCAACGTGCACATGGCTCCCCACCCATCACGCCCGACCCCCATATCCCCAAACACCATACATCTGTATTTAGGAGTTTAACATCCGTTGCGGGCCCGAGTCAATAGATATATTAATTTAGGTTGCAGAAGCCGCCCGCATTGAGGTAGGGAGGCCAATAATCAATAGAACAAGCGTAAATGACTGTTATTTATAAGTTTATATGTGTTTAAAAAAAGACCATGCCCGCCGATGGCCATCCTCAATGGCATTTGTCCTATAAGCTTTGGTCGCCTCGGATGGTAAGCTAGGGAGTGTATCGGGATAGGCGCGACCGCGTTCGGGGAGGTCCGGTGGGCAGCCTTGAACGCGGGTGGCCGGCAAAAGTCTGTGCGTCGATGGGCTGGATCGAGGCGGCGCAGTGTCGCGGTCGGCAACCGATGAATAGACCATGATGCGTAAAACCACCCTGGCAAGCGTCCTTCTGTATGTCGCGGTGATGGCGGGCTGCGGCGAGTCCGTGGCGCACCGGATGCAACGCGCACAGATCGCCCTGAGCAACGGCAAGCCCGATCTCGCCTTGAAACTGGTGAACGGCGTGCTGGCGCGGGATGGGGGCAACATCGAGGCCCGCCTGCTCAAGGGCGAAGCCGAGGTGCGCCTGCTGCGCCTGGGCGAAGCCCAGAACACCCTGGCCTGGATTCTGAAGGACCAGCCGGACAACGCAAAGGCCCATCGTCAGTTGGCCGGCTGGGCCACGGCGCGCCTGGCCAACCTGTTGCGGCAGTCTGATTTTGGGACCAACAGCGATCTTCAGGCCCAGTTTGCCAGCGCCCTGGCCACCGGACAGGCCCAGGCCCAGTGGCTCCGCGTTCAGGCCAAGGCCGGGGTCGAGGCCGATTACCTGGTTGCCCGCCTGACCCTGCTGGATGTCAACCGCCTGCAGGCCCTCTTGAAGGTGCAGGAGAACACGCTGCCTCCGGTGGATGCCAACGGCGCCCCGCAGCCGCAAGTATCCACCCAGGCGATCGACGATCTGCGCAAGCGTGTCACCGACCGCACCCACGACGCCGAGAAGAGCCTGCAAGCCGCCATCGAGGCCGACCCGCGCGACTTCGACGCCGTATCTCTGTACCTGTCGCTGCTGAAGCCCGACAAGGAGGGTGACCGGGTGGAAGCCCTGTGCCGCCGCATGACACCTGTAAAAGATCTGCCCGCCGACCTGGTGGGCAAGATGGTCTTGAACCTGCTGCTGATCCCCCCGGATGCTGTCGCCACCGCGCAGGTGCTCGATGTGGGCCGCCAACTGCAGGCCAATGTTGACCCCAAGCAGCAGGCGAGCGCCGACTGGCATAACGCCCAAGCCCGGCTCCTGCTCAAGGGTGGCGACGCCGCCACGGCATTGCTCCAGCTCGACGCCACCCTCAAGAAAGATCCCCGCAACGTCCCCGCCCGCTACCTGAAGGCCCAATGCCTCCTGGAGCAGCAAAACCTGGGACAGGCGCAGAGCGTCCTGGAGCGTCTGATCCCCCAGGTGCAGGGCACCGATGCCGAGGGCTTCGTGCAGATGTTATATGGGACCGTCATGCTGGAGCGCCACGATTTGCTTCCCGCTCGCGCGGCCCTGCGCCGTTCCCTGGACCTCGACCCGGGGAATGCCATGACCTACCAGCTCTATCTGCGGGCCCAGAGCGAAAGTGGCCTGCTGGACCAGTCGGGGCCGGATGTGGATGCCTTCTACGCCCGCAATCCGGCCAATCCCCAGGCCGTCCGCTTCAAAATGCAGTATGAGGAAGTGCGGGGCCGGCGGGATGCGCTGCTGGCTCTGCTGCACACGGTTGAACACCTGTGGCCCCTGCAGGACGAGCACCTGAACGTGCTGGTCGATGGCTACATGTACCTGCAGAAATACGACCAGGCGGCGGGCTGGGCCCAGGAACTGGTCCAGCGTCATCCCAACGACCTGGGGGCCCGGCTGCGCCTGGCCCAGGCCCTGCTCATGCAGGGCCAGGATGCGAAGGTGCGGATCATGCTCATCAAGCTGGCCAAGGAGTTCCCCAAGGCCGGCGACCCTGATTCTCTGCTGGCTCAGCTTTACCTGAACCGCGAGTCCTACGACCACGTGGTGGACCTGATGCGGCCGATCGTGGCCCGCGAACCTGACAACATGCAGGCCCGCTTCACCCTGGCCCGCGGGTTTGCCGGCCTGGCCCTCTTTGATGATGCCCTGGCGCAGTTGCGCGTGATGCTGGAAAAGAATCCGCGCGATGCCCGGGCCCACAGCCTGGCCGCCCGCATTTACCAGTGCCAGGGCCAGGCAGAAAAGGCGGCCGAACAACTGGCCCAGATCGATGCCGATGCCATCAGCGAAAGCACCAATCCGGCGCTGCTGGCCGAACTGAAGTACCGCCAGAAGCAGTACGACAAAGCCGCCGACATCTGCAATCGCGCCCTGGCGGGGGGCGTGGCCGATCCGGCGCTCTATCAGGTCCTGGCCGGCGTGTATATCCACAAGGGCGACTATGCGCGCGCCGAGGCCAACATGCTGGGGCTGGTGCGTTTACAGCCGCACAACGGTCAGGCCTACGTCAGCCTCGCCCGCTTCTACATCGCAGCCCATCTCATCGACAAGGGCTTGGTCGCCACCGGAGGCCTGCAAAAGCTCGATGAACCCCTGGCCCGCATGGCCCAAGCCCTGCTGCTGACTGCGGCGAATCGCTTGAGCGATGCCGTGCAGGTTCTGATCCCTGCCTACGAACGGTTGCTCGAAGCCCGCGATCGGCGAGCCATGCTCATCGCGGGAAATCTGGCCCAGTTGCACCTCGCCTTGAAGAACCTGCCGGCGGCCCTGGCTGATTACGCCCCGCTCATCAAAGCGGGATTTATGGCTTCCGAGGCCCGCTTCCGCCAGATCATGATCGACGCCCAGGCGGGCGCCCCACCCGCCACGACCGTCGCCGCTCTGGACGAGCTGGTGCCCAAACTGAATCCTGATGACCAGCCATTGCGCTTGTCCTTGATCCGCGCGTTTGCGGGCCTGGGCAAGGTTGATCGTGCCCTGCGTTTGGTGGATGCCTGGATTGCCCAGCAACCCGATCGTCCGGATATCGTGGGACTTAAGGCTGAGTTACTGGTTGGCGCAGGCAGGCCGGCGGACGCGGCAACACTGTTGCGGCAGAGTCTGGAGCACTGGCCCAAAGATGAGGCCACCTGGCATCAGTTGGCCGGTATCTATGCCGGTGATTTCAACTTCCCCGCGGCCGAGGCGGCCTATGAGAACATGGCCCGACTCAGCCCCGGGGCCCGGCTCAGTGCGCTGGCGGCCATGGGGCAAATGTTCGTGGCCCTGGGCCTCAACCAGCAGGCGGCCGCAACGTTCAACCGCCTGGAAAAAACCGCCCAGATCAACGATCCCCACATCCTGTTGGCCATGGGTCAGGCCCTTCATCTGATGGGCCAGGATGACCTGGCCGCCAAGCGCCTGGCCCAGGTGCCCGCCTACTCCCCCCGGTTTGCGGCCGCCCAGGTCCTTCTGGCACAAATCGAAGAAGCCACGGGGCACCCGGAGGACGCCCGCAAGCGCATCGGTCACCTCATGAGCGACCCGGCCGCTTCCATCCGGACTTGTGCCGAGCTGCTGCGTCTGAACATCCACAGCGAGCACGCCGAGGACCTGATCCGCCGCAGCGACCAGGGCATTAATCTCAACGCACTTCCCCCCGGGCTGCGCCGGCAATGGCTCGACTTCCGCATCATCCGGGCGGACCGGCACGGGGATGTGGGGGCCCTTAAGGACAGTCTTGATCGGATGCTTCAGACTTTTCCCGATCGCGTGCCGCTCCAGGCAGCCAAGGTCCTGGCGCTGATCCGCGGCCAGCAACCGGAAGCCGCCCGCGAGGCGTTCAAGGGCTGGGCCAGTCTGCGCGCGAGCCCTTATGGACCGCTTCTGAGCGCCGCTTTGGGCCAGCCTGTGACGATACCGGCCGGTTACGGCGGCTGGCCGTCCTACCTGGTCGCCATGGCCCAGGGCGATACGGCCGGCGCCCGGGCCGCACTTGACCGTCTCCAGGCGTCGCCAACGGTCTATGCCAGCGACCTGCGGGAGGTCCTGAACCGGCGTGATGCCACCTCGGACCGGATGAAGCGGGCCTTCCGCCAATTGGCTACGGCCCAGGCCGCCGAGCAGGCCCAACTGCTCCAGATGAGCGCCGACTATGCCCAGGACGCCCTCAAGGGCGTGCCCGACTTGGCGCCGGCTTATGCGGTTCTCGCTCAGGCTTTGCTGGACAACCAACAGGGCACGGCCAGCGCATTCACCCAGATCAAGCAGGTACTGCCCGAGGGTTCCATCACCTCCTACCTGGCCATGCTGGACCACGTCGATGCCGGCGAATATGGGGCTGCGGTCCAGACGGCCCAGGACTTGGTTCAGCGCAATCCCGGCAACCCGTACATCCGCTACATGCTCACACAGCTTTATGATCGTGACGGTCAGTACGATGCGGCGATCGCCGGTCTGGAAAGGATCGTCGCGGACACGCAGAATCCGTTCTACAGCTCGGCGCTGAACGACTTGGCCTACCTCCTGGCTGAGCACCAGCCGAAGCGCATGGAGGAAGCCGACCAGATGGCGCACAAGGCTTACGACCTCTCAGGCCAGGCGCCCATGCTCTTGGACACGCTGGGCTGGATCGACCACCTGCGGGGCGATAACCAGGGGGCTCTGAAGTACTTGACGCGTGCCGTGGGACCCCTCAGCACCGTTCCGGAGGTCCACTACCATCTGGGCATGGTCTATCGCGACCTGGGCCACAAGAACTGGGCCCGCTACAACCTGGCCGTGGCCGCGCGCAGCACCAGCCGCCTGGCGCCGCAAGCCAGGAAAGCCTTGGACGCGATCGCTCCGTGATGCGCCCGGGGGTTCGCGCTAAAGGCGGTTGAAGTGAGGCGCGGGGGCGTGTCTCAGGGCCGGCTCATCCCCGGCGCCGGCTGCGGCGGGCCACGCTCCAACGCCCGCCTTTTTTGTTCGGCAGCATCAAAACGCCGCCCACCGCCAGCAGCACCAGGCTGGCCGGCTCGGGCACCGGCACCACCTGGCCCGTGAACATCACCGTCAACGGCGTCACATTGAGCAGGTTCCCGCTCAGGTCCGTCTGGTCGCCCACGACCAGCGTGTAGAGCCCGGAAAACGTCCCCAGACCGCTGGTATCCATGGTGATGATAAACGTCTGGCCCGGCCCGCCCGCCGTCAGGCTGCCAAATGTCGTCAGCCCCGTGAACGTGGCCCAATCCCCGCGGGGCGTGAGGTTGCCGCCGGCCAGTTCCAGTTGGGCCGTGGAACCCGGCAGGGCCGCCAGGTTGTACAGCGTGGCCCTGACCGTAGCCATCGAGCCCTGCAAAACCGTGCCGAAGGCGGGCGTGGCGGAAGGCAGAAGGATGGCCTGCTGAACAAGGCTGATGCTGCCACCCGTGACCAGGTTGTTGGCCACGCGAAGCCGGTGGGGACACCGCTGACGGTGGCAAAGCCGGTGGCGGGCCCACTGTAGCTGCCGCTGTAGGACAGAATTGGCATAGGCCCCGGCGCTCGGAGAATGGACGGTATGGATCAGCAGCGTATCGCCGGAGGCGGGCAGAGTCAGCTTGCCGTGGACCGTCAGGGAATCAACCGCGCCACCGTCGAGGTCCATCAGCAACTCACTGAGATTGCCAAACGTCAGTGCGGTGTTGACCGACGGCGTTCCGATGGTCAGCGTGGCGGGAGTCGAACTGTCGGCTCCCGGATTGAGAATGGCCAGCATCGGAGTGCTGCCGAGCGTGGCGCCCGTCACGGACACCGATTTCCCGCCGGCCAGGCCGGTCTTGCCTGTGCCTCCGAGCGTCGCGGGGCTCCCGGCGTCACGCCACCCCAGGTCCAGAAAATCCTCGGCCACGCGGATATTGAAACCACGATGCGGGACGTGCATCCCCAAGTCGAGGTCGTGGTTCGATCACTGACCCAAGTCAATTTCACCGCGATGACTGCCCGCAATGGAAAGGAGGAAGAACCGGCATCTAGTCAAGTTTCAGTCAACTGTCCCAAGTCCAAGGGTCTGCCAAATCTTTCGGGCGATCGCGCCAATAATGGGATAGCGGCAGGAAGCCGCACAAAGGAGACCCAGCCATGGATCGGCTCGCGCAGGTACCCCAGGATCAGTTGGCCCAGGAGTTGGAGGCGGAATTTCGCAGTTATATGCAGCAGGTGATGGAGGCGGTCAACGCGGCCCCCGACGGTCGATTGATCGAGGCTTCGGAGGTCCAGGTCAACGATCTGATGAACCGGTTCAAGACCCAGGTCTACCAACGGGCCTTACAGGCCCGGATCGACGCCAGCGAGACCGCCGCGGCCAAATCGCCCGCGGCTTTTTCCCCCTACCGGCGGCGGT
>JAJXSS010000223.1 GCA_021784455.1 Planctomycetota bacterium | reverse complement strand
CGTGTCTAAGTCCGGATTTTTACCGATATCGGCGGTTTTGATGCCCGATTTGCGCAGGATCCCGCGGGACATCGACTTCCTGCGCGAGCAACCGGTTTACGCCCGGAGCCTGCAAGGCGTCGAAGAGTGCCTCGACCTCGCGGCCCGTCGGGCCCCGGGCGATGCGAGCCTGTCGCTCTCCCAAGCCGGCCGTCCCGTGGCCTGGGCGAAGGTGCAGGATGAGCACCATCTGCTGACGCCCGCCGGCCAGACGCTCCTGGCCTGCAGCGATCGTCACCGCGATGGTGTGACCGATGGCCGGTACGACCCGTGCCTGACGCTGGATTTCGGCCGGGTGCTCACCGGTTATGCCGAGGTCGAGGTCGACGCGCCCGCCGGCGCTGTACTCGAGATCGGTTACGCCGAGCGCCTGGTCGATGGCCGGTTCAACATCTCCCTGGAATGCCCGTTTGCCGACCGCGCCACCCTCGCCGAGGGGCCCAACGTGTTTCGCCCGCTGGTGTGGCGTTCGTTTCGTTACCTGCGCTTGCGCCTCAAAGAGTGTGAAAAAGGGCTGCGCGTCCGGGCCGTGCGCGCCATCGAGGTAAACTACCCCTACGCTGCGCGTGGCGGTTTCAAGGGCGACGGCCGGCTGGAGAAGATTTTTGATATCTGCCGGACGACGCTTGAGCTGTGTTCCATCGAGTCACTCATGGACACGCCCTACCGCGAGCAGGCTCAGTGGCTGGGGGATGTGGCGGCCGTAACCGTGCCCGGGATTTACGCCTGCTTCGGGGATGTCGCCATGCCCGGCAAGTTCCTGCGGCAGGCGGCCATGAACACCCGCCCCACCGGACTGATCGCCAACATCTCCAATGTGTCGTCCTCCGCCTGGTCGGATGACATCCCCGACTATTCGCTGTGGTGGATCATGGCCCTGTGGCGGCATTACCTCTACAGCGGCGATGCCAGGTATCTGCATGAGTGTTACCCCGAGATGCAGCGCATCATGCGCACGCACTTGGAACGCCTGAGGCCCGATGGGTTGCTGGATTCCATGTTCGGGTGGGTGTTCATCGACTGGGCCGCCGTGGATACGCGCGGCACCTGCGCACCTTACAACGCCCTGTTCGCCGGCGCCTGTGATGCGGCGGCGGCGGTGGCACGGTTTAAGAACGATCAATGGGCCGCGGACACCTATGCCGCGGCGGCCGCGGGCGTTCGCCAGGCGTTCGCCTCAACCTTCATCGATCCGGCGGACGGGATCGTGGTGGATGCCGTCGACGGTGCCACCCGCTCGGTCCGCCGCAGTGAGCACGGCAACGCCGCGGCCATCGCGTTCGGGTGCGTAGACGATCGCCTGGCCGATCAGATCGTCGAGCGAGTGTTCGCAAAGCGATCCGTTCCCACCACCGAGGCCCAACCCTTTTTCATGGTCGTTGTTTTGGAGGCGTTGCGCCGGCGCGGGCGCCGCGATCTGGCGTTACGCCTGATCGATGAGCGCTGGGGCCAGCGCATGCTCGACCGGGGGCGGACTTCGTGCACCGAGGAGTGGTACGAGAACGGCTCGTGGCGCCACGGCGACTGGAGCGGTTTCCAACGCACGCACTCCCACGCGTGGAGCGCTTGCCCCGCGGAGTTTCTGATCGCGGGTCTGGCGGGCATCGAGATCCGCAAGCCGGGCTGCGCCCAAATGCAGATCGATCCCTACCACGCCCCATTTGCCTACGGCGTGACCTACCCGACGCCCCGCGGGGATGTCCGTGTGCGTTGGGATGGCGCGGCGGCACAAGTTGAATTGCCGCCGGCGGTTCAGAGAGTCTGATCTTTAGCGAGCCTGGTGATACCTATGACAAATGGCTGGAATACCTGGAACGTCCGCAGCGTCCTGTCGCATGTGCTCCTGCCCGATGGCTTTGCCATCTCCCTGGGCCTGAAAACCTACGATACCGGTCGGTGTCTGCGCGAAGCACTGATCGGGCGCAAGGGGGACCCCAAGGCGCGGCTGGAAAGGATCATCCCCGGCCCGCACGCCTACGATGGTTCCTTTACCTCGCTGGAACTCGAGTGGTCCGGCCACAAGATGCGGGTTGAGACGGCTGCCGAAGGTGACGACTGGTACGCCCGCGTTACACCCCTGAGTACGCACATCAAGGCTCCGGCGCTGACCATTGAAGCGGCCGTGTTGTGGAACCGGCCCGGCCATGCCCGCCGCGACGGCGATGCGCTGGTGCTGACCAATCCCGCGCGAACGCTCCGCGTGACGGCGGGCGGGGCGTCGCGGCCCGATGAGCCCGTGGTGGAGATTGCTTCACCCTATCTGCTGGTCGGGCTCGCTGGCCCCGCGTTGATCACCACCAACCCATCACGCCTGCAGCAAGCCGATGCGATTATTGATCGGCGCAAGGCCGAATACCTCGGAAGCCGCAGCCATCTGAGCGAAGCTCATCACGCCATGCAGATCTGTCTGGCCTGGGACACGATTTACGATCCGTTCAGGCAACGGATCATCTCGCCGGTCAGCCGCATCTGGAGCTGTAGTTGGGGGGGGTGGGTGTTGTTCGACTGGGACACGTATTTTGCCGCCTGGATGGCGGGCGTGGAGCACAAAGAACTGGCGTACGCCAATGCCAGCGCCATCACCCAGGAGGTCACGGAGAACGGGTTCATCCCGAATTTCGCCACGCCCAGCGGGTTCAAGTCGCGCGATCGATCCCAGCCCCCGGTGGGTGCGCTGGTGGTGCAGGCCCTGTGTGAGCGTTACCGGGAGACGACCCTCGCCGAACGATTATTCGAAACGCTGCTGGGCTGGAACCGCTGGTGGCCGGCCCACCGCGACCAGGACGGTTACCTTTGCTGGGGTTCCACCCCGTATGCGCCGGTCACCGGTTGCAGCTTTGAGACCATCCCGCTCAACACCCGCTTCGCTTCGGCGCTGGAGTCGGGGCTGGACAACTCGCCCATGTATGAGAACATGCCCTACGATGCCCAGGTGCACCGCATGCAACTGGCCGATGTGGGCCTGATGTCCCTTTACGTTGCCGACTGCCAGGCCCTGGCCGACCTGGCGGGGCGACTGGGCCGCAAGGAGGCGATGGAGGAATTGACGGGACGGGCCGAGCGCTACGCGGCCAAGCTCAAAACCCTGTGGTGCGAAAAGACGGGGCTGTATCTCAACAAACGCCTCGATACCGGTGAACTGCAGACGCGGTTGTCGCCCACCCATTTCTATCCCCTGCTGGCCGGGGTACCCACCCAGGCCCAGGCCCAGCGCATGATCGATGAGCACTTCTTCAACCCACAGGAGTTCTGGGGTCAGTGGATTCTGCCCTCCATCGCCCGCAACGACCCGGCCTACCCCACCCAGAATTATTGGCGCGGCCGCATCTGGGCCCCCATGAACTTTTTGGTCTATCTGGGGCTCCGCAAATACAACCTGCCCCGTGCCCGCAAGGCCCTGGTTGAGAAGTCGCAGGCCCTGCTGCTTAAGGAGTGGCAGGAATGCGGCCACGTCCATGAGAACTACTGTGCCGAGACAGGCGCCGGCTGCGGCAAAGATAACAGCGATGCTTTCTACCACTGGGGTGGGCTGCTGGGGCTCATCCGCGTGCTGGAGGACGAGGACCAGCGGCTAAAATCGAAGTAAACCTTGTCCTGAACCAGGCTGCCCGCATGCGCGGGGGGGTAGGCATCGTTGCCGGCCCCCTCACCCCCCGGGGATCGACGGCCGGCCCACCGCCAGGCAGCCTCCGCCTATCCGAGCAGAGGAAGGGAAAGTCCCCCCATGAGTCACAACCGTACAACCGCGTCTGCCGTCACCATCGACCGGGGGCTCCACGACTGGCAGATCCTGCAGCAGGATGCCCAAGGCCAGGTCGGAGTCACCCTCGGCGGGCGGTGGTGGACGCTTGCCCGGCGCAAGAACCCCGAGGTCCGTGTGCGCATCGTCCGCGAAGGCACGTACACCGCCATCAGCCGCCATCAGGACTGGATAGTTGCCGCAACCCTCGTCGATCCCGATGTAACCGGGGAAGAGGCCGGGAAAAGCGGCACCTGGAGCCTGACCCTCGACGCCATCCCCAGGGGTGGTCCCTACCGTCTGGATACCCTGATCGGCAGCCGCGAGGATGCGCTGGAATGGCGGCGCAGCGGGGACGGCATCCATTTTTTCGGTGTGGGGGATGTCTGGCTGATTGCCGGCCAGAGCAATGCCGAAGGCACCGCCCAGAACCCCATTGATGACCCCGCGGAGATCGGCGTGCATCAGTACGGCTCTCGTGGCGGTTGGCAGATGGCCACCCATGGCAGCCGGCATCATCCCTGGCTGGCGTTTGCCAAGACGCTCAAGAAAGAGCTGGGCTACCCCATCGGACTTGTGCCCACCGCCGTAGGCGGCAGCCCCATGGCCCGCTGGGATCCGGGCCAGAACGGTGACTTGTACCAGGTGATGGCCCGGCGGATCAAGGAGGCGGGCGCCGGGGTGAAGGGCGTTCTGTGGTATCAAGGTGAAAGTGATGTCGGCCCCGAGGACCATCCCCGGTACAAAGCTCGCTTCATCCGCTTCGTCACGGGTCTGCGCCAACTCGCCGCCCAGCCTCACCTGCCCATCATCACCGTCCAGCTCAACCGCCGGCTCGGCGAGGAAAACGGTCCGGGTTGGGAGGCCATCCGCGAATACCAGCGCCAGCTCAGCCACGACCTGGAACAGGTCTACATCATCTCCATCTTCGAATCGGGCCTCTGCGATGTCATTCACAACGGTGCGCTGGGCAACCTGCTCATCGCCCAGCGCGCCGCCGATACGGCCTTGGGGGGCGTGTATGGCCGGGACATGCCCTTCCGTCATCCGGAGTGCACCCGCGCGTTCCAGGTCGCGGCCAACACCATCGAACTGCATTTCCGTCATGTGGTCGAGCGTCTCGACTATATCGGCGTGCCCACGCGGGATTTTCCCTTTGCCGTGCGCGATCCCCGGGGTGAGGTGCCCGTGGCGGCCTTTACCCTTCCCGACCGGCAGACCATCCGGTTCGAATGCGCCCGCGCTCTGGCCGGCCCCGCCACCATCACCGGCGCGCCCGGGGCCTGCCCGCCGCACCTCGTGCCCCGCGACATCAACGGCTACCGCGGCATGCTGGCGTTCACCCTTCCCTTGGAACAGCCTGCGTGATACCTCGGGAGGCCGAGTGCAAGCCGCCCGTGAAACGGCCGCTGGTGTCAATCCGGGCGTCCGCATCAGGCCAGTGACCTTCCCGGATTGTGCCTAGCCCTGTTGCCAAATGATCTGAAACATCCGCAGACGTCCCCGGTTGCGGGGTATTCGTAACTGCCTTGACTCCCGAGGGCTGGGCCTCTGCCCGTGACCGATCCGAAATGTCCCCAACGGAACCAGCTAATCGGGGTGAGTGGATTTGAACCACCGACCTCTTCGTCCCGAAGGGGAATGTCTGAACCGCACCAATAGTCCAGAAATCCTTTGTTTTCAGCCATTCTAGCGCGATCTGGCGATTTCGCAAGCCGTCGTGCTGCTGTGCATTATTTCGCACGTTATCGCGGTATCGCGGAGCCAAAACGGTACAAAACGGTATTACGTTGCCACTGCGCGTTCACGCTCCCCTCACGTCCTCGCCTCTGGTCAATACTTGGCCCGAACCTCCACCGCAGCATCAAACCAGTCACCAATATTATCTGAGATGTACTTATAAACTTCCTTGCTATCGCTGTATGGCGGATCGTAAGCCTTAACGATCGACGACATGGGCTTGCCGCCAATGGTGAACTCGTCAAATGGATTCGGACCCTTTGTGGCCTGCTTGCCGTCGAAGCCTTTTAGGCCATGGATGTAAATCCCGAGCACGCCTTTCTTCTCCTCCCAACCTTTTTTTAACTCGTAGTTGATCCATTTTCTAGCGGCAGTGTTTGAGCCGATCAGCACCACAACGCACGATTTGCCGAACATCTGGTCGTTGATCCACTTCTTAATCGCATCATCCCCACCCTTCGTGACCGATTCCCAATCGTTATCTGAGGCTGGCTTGTTGCCTTCCACTGCCCCGATATTCCGCACCAATGCTGCCCGTGAGCAGTCTGGCTTGTAATGGAAACTGTAAAATGCACGTCGTGCCATAGATGCTCCCTATTTGTCAATCGCCTTCAGGAATTCCACAACTGCTTGCACTATCGCCGCAACGCTGGCCCCCTCATCGCCTAATACGGCAAGTTGCTTGCTGACATCAACGCCATACACGGCCTTGGGGTCTGAGATCACCTGATTCCACAACTCGCGTGCCACATGCCCGGTGGAACCAATCGGAAGTACGACCTTTCCCTGTGCCCGCGTGATCTCAACTTCCTGCCGAACACCGCCCGCGGGAACAATCGCTCCAGATTCCAGTTTGTTTCCGCTGAGAACGAGGCACACCCCGGCAGAGGAGATCATCCGCTCACGATAAGACTTCCAGAATGTCGCTTTGTCGACGCCAACGGGCACATCTTGGGGGAACGGCCATAGCTGCAGGCGTTCATCATCGTTGCGATTGAGCGCCTGCATTGCTCCAACGATCACGTCACCACCAACGCCGAGACCATAGCCCGACACCAGGTTGTAGCCGCTCTTGATGAGCACTTTGCCGAGAGCCCGACACAATTCGCGAAACTTGACCTCGCCAAGCGGCGCGAAGTCGGCAGCGCTCCCGGAAATGAAGACATCGCGGAGATGGCTACGCCTGTTCAACTCCTGCAAGATGATTGGGACTTCACTGTAGGCATCGACGAGGATCGGCTGAATGTTGTAGCGCCTCAGATCAGCCACCAGATGGGGGAATTTCCTAGCGTCGTAATCAGATCCCTCGTATTCTCCAGCCTTTGGTGGCTTCAGTAAGCAGAAATGCTGTCGCCCATTTTTGTCGACGAGTTGCTTAACGCGACTCAGTAGGTACTGAACATTCGGGTCGGCGAAGCTGACACCGATGAAGAGGAACGTCTTCATCGTCAAGTCGCCCTTCAGGGCAATTGTGAACAACTCCCGTTTTGGGTTGTACGTCTCGTAGTCTTCCTTCGTGAGGACGGCTTCCGCCGGATCAGTCTTGTCCCCGTGCATCTTGTAAATAGCGACGTGCGCTCGCCGGCGCGTCGTCGAGAAGTCGCTGGATCGCCTCTTGGCATCAACTCGTTTGCCGATGGCCTCAAAAGCTGTCTCTAGGAGGTCGTCGTAATTTGTTGTCCACACCGTGTGGAGTGGAAGCGAGGCGATGAGGTGGTGCGATGGGGTCAGTTCGACATGTTCGAGGAACTCGTCAATCAAAAGCTGATTGAGCCGATCACGGGCGCCACGGTTATTGAGGTGGTACTGGGCTAGCACTACAGCGCATCTGACGCTCAAGTGTTCCAGCCTCTCTGTCCGATGAGATTCCCTGTCGGACCGACAGGGAGGTCGAACATGACGCCTCAGCAG
>JAJXSS010000222.1 GCA_021784455.1 Planctomycetota bacterium | reverse complement strand
GTACCTGTTCAAGAAGGGGGTGATGGCGACGATCAACTCGGCGATCTCCAACGACATGGCCCAAGAAGTGGCCATGGAGTACGAGATCGAGCTGGAGATCAAGGCCCAGCAGTCACTGGAGGAGAAGCTGCTGGCGGAGTTCGATCAGCGCGAGGCGACCGATGCCCGACGCCGGCCCCCGGTGGTCACCATCATGGGCCACGTGGACCACGGCAAGACGAGCCTGCTGGACAAGATCCGGGCCACCGACGTGGCCGCCCACGAGGCCGGGGGCATCACGCAGCACATCGGTGCCTACCGGGTGCGCATCAAGGGCAGCGACAGCAAGGAAAGGACGGTGGTGTTCCTGGACACGCCGGGCCACGAGGCGTTCACCACACTGAGAGCCCGCGGCGCGGCCGTGACGGACCTGATCGTGCTGGTGGTGTCGGCGGCCGACGGGGTGATGCCCCAGACGGTCGAGTCGATCAACCACGCCAAGGCGGCCGAGGCGCCCATCATCGTGGCCCTCAACAAGATCGACCGGCCGGACGCCACCGAGGCGAACATCCGCAAGATCTACGGCCAACTCGCCGAGCATGGTCTGAACCCCACGGAGTGGGGTGGTCAGACGGAAGTGGTGAAGGTATCGGCCCTGACGGGGCAGGGCGTGACGGAACTGGTGGAGCTCCTGGACCTGCAGGCGGAAGTGCTGGACCTCAAGGCGGATTACGGGGGCACGGCCCGGGGCACGGTGATCGAGTCGCTGATGAGCGCGGGGCGCGGGCCGGTGGCCCGGGTGCTGGTGCAGCAGGGCACGCTGCACATCGGGGACTTCGTGGTGATGGGCCGGGCGTTCGGCCGCGTGCGCGACATGACGGACGACCGCGGCCAGGCCCTGAAGGAAGCCGGGCCGGCCACGCCGCTGGAGTTGTCGGGTCTGGACATGCTGCCGGATGCCGGCGACAAGTTCTACATCACGGACAGCCTCCAGCACGCCGAGGAGATTGCCCGGCGGTTCCGCGAGCAGGAGCGGCTCAAGCAACTGGCCAGCCAGACCAAGGTGACGCTGGAGAATTTTGCCCAGCAGATGCAGAGCACCGAGGCCAAGGAACTGCGCGTGGTGCTCAAGGCGGACGTGCAGGGCTCGGTGGACGTGCTCAAGACCAGTCTGGCCAACCTGTCCACCAGCGAGGTGCGGGTCAACATCCTGCACGCGGCGGTGGGCGGGATCACCGAAAGCGACATCCTGCTGGCCGATGCGTCGGACGCCGTGGTGATCGGGTTCAACGTGGTGGCCCCGGCGATCGTGCGCGAACTGGCCGAGCAGCGGCAGGTGGAGATCCGCCTGTACCGGGTGATCTACGACGTGATGGACGAGGTGCACAAGGCCCTGGAGGGCATGCTGGAGCCGGAGATCAAGGAAGAAGTGCTGGGGGCGGCCGAGGTGCGCGAGGTGTTCCGTATCACCAAGGTGGGGGCGGTGGCCGGCTGCATGGTGACAGAAGGCACCATGCAGCGTTCGGCCAAGGTGCGGGTGACGCGGCAGGACATCGTGGTCACGGACAATCGGGATGTGGAGAGCCTCAGGCGCGTGAAAGAAGACGCCAAGGAAGTGCGCCAGGGCATGGAATGCGGCGTGAAGATCGCGGGCTTCGACGACGTCAAGCCCGGCGACCGCATCATCTGCTACCAGACCGTGACGGTGAAGAGAAAACTGGGAGCCTGATGGGATCTCTGATCGATGATTTCGGATCGCTGATCTGAAGAAGGCCCTGGACCGCTGGCGGTCCGCTTCAGAAAATTAGCTCGGAGATCAAAGATCAAAGATGCGACGATGGTGGTAGGAATCCTCCAAGTTCGCCTGGCCATTCCGGGGGCGGCGTCGCTGAAGGACAAGCGGCGGGTGGTGCGCAGCGTGAAGGACCGGCTGCACCGGCAGCACCAGGTTTCGGTGGCCGAGGTGGACCGGCAGGATGATTGCGAGGCGGCGGTGCTGGGCATCGCCCTGGCCGCCAGCGACGTGCGCGTGGCCCAGAGTGTGCTGGACCGGATCGTGGACGGACTGAAGAACGAGCGTGATTGCGTCCTGGATGATCACCAGTGTGAAGTGATGACCGGAACCCCCGAGTGACGGGGGAAGGGAAAGGATGATCTTCGGTTTTTGGATTTCGATTTTCGATTGGAGGACGCGGCCGGCGCACGGCTCAGTCGTTCCGGGGCCAGCGAAGATCAGAAATCGAAAATCCAAAATCTAAAATCGAAAATTCCCATGAGTCATCGGATTGCCCAGATCGAGTCGGCGTTGCGGCGTGCCATCAGCCAGGTGCTGGCGCAGAAGCTGTCCGACCCGCGGATTGCGGGGCTGGTGAGCGTGACCCGGGTGACGGTGAGCCCGGATCTGCACGAAGCCTTTGTGTACGTGTCGGTGCTGCCGGCCCGGAACCAGAGCCGGACGATCTACGGGCTGAGGCATGCGGCCAGCCACATCTACAGCAAGGTGTGCGAACTGGTGGAAATGAAGCGCGTGCCGCACCTGGATTTCCGGGCGGATCCGACTCTTAAGAAAGAAGCCCGGGTGTACCGCGCCATTCATCGCGGCCGCGCCCGCTCCGGAACTACCCAGGCGCCGGGGGGTTCCACCCAAGCCGACAAAATCCCAGGGGAGGCATCCCAGACGTGAAAAACGCCACCCAACACAACAAACACCTGAACGCCCTGATCAAGCAGTTGCGCCGCCATGATGGCAAGCCATTGCCCACGCTGGATCCCATCGGGCGGATCATTCACGGTTTCCTGGAGTGGAACGCCAGCCGTAAGGCGGCGGAGGCGGCGGCCGGTCGGCTGGCCACGGTCATGGTGGATCACAACGAACTGCGGGTGAGCCACCCCAGCGAAGTGGCCGCGGTGCTGGGGGAGCGCTATCCCCGGGCCACCGAGCGGGCGGCCCGGCTGCACGATGTGCTGCAGGCCATCTTCGAACGCGAGCACGGGGTTTCCCTGGCGGCTCTGGAGAAGAAGGCCAAGAAGGATGTGCAGAAATACCTTCTGAGCCTGCCGGGCATGGTGCCCTACGTGGCGGCCCAGGTGCTGCTTTTGAACTTCGGCGGCCACGCCATCCCGGTGGACGATGTCACGGCCGATCTTTTGAAGGCCCAGGGCGTGGTCGAACCCCAGGCCACCGTGGAGGAGATCGCCGGGTTCCTGGAACGGCACGTCAAGGCGGAGGATGCCATGGATACGCACCGCCGCCTGCGTGAGTGGGTAGATGGCCACGAAGGGGCGGGGGGGAAAAGCCGAAAGCCGAAAGCCGAAAATCGAAAGTGAAAAGTGAAAGGGTACCGGCCAGAAACGGCCTTAGGGGCGGCGGATATCAGGTTTCGGGTTTTGCAGAACTGAAATGCCAGACCCGATACCCGATGACCAGCCTGTTACAATCCCGCCAGAACTCCTTCTTCCAACCGTGAGTAATGAATCAATGACCACTGCGGCCAACTCGTCCGTCGTTCGCATCGGCATCCCCAAGGGCAGTCTGCAGGATTCCACCGTGGATCTGTTCGCCCGCGCGGGCTACAAGCTGTCGATCTCGGAACGTTCCTATTTCCCCACCATCGATGATTCGGGCTTCCAGCCCATCATGTTCCGGGCCCAGGAGATGGCCCGCTACGTAGAAGACGGTGTGTTGGATGTGGGGATCACGGGCCATGACTGGGTGATTGAGAACGATGCCGAGGTGGAGGAGGTCTGCGAGCTGACCTATTCCAAGGCGACCAGCGCTCCGGCCCGGTGGGTGCTGGCCGTGCCCGAGGAATCGCCCGTGCACAAGCCCGAGGATCTGGCCGGCGGCATTATCGCTACCGAACTGGTGAATACGACGCGGCGCTACTTTGCCCAGCGGAACGTGCCGATCAAGAAGGTCGAGTTTTCCTGGGGCGCCACCGAAGTCAAGGCCCGGCTGGTGAATGCCATCGTGGACATCACCGAGACGGGGTCCTCGATCCGGGCCAACAAGCTGCGCATCGTCGATACCGTGCTGACCAGCACGACGCGCCTGATTGCCAACCAGCAGGCCTGGGCCGATGCGGGCAAGCGTCACAAGATTGAAGACCTGGCGCTGCTGCTAAGGGGGGCGATCGCCGCGCGGGCCAAGGTGGGGCTGAAGATGAACGTGCCGCGCGGCCAACTGGAGCAGATTCTCCAACTGCTGCCGGCGGAAAAGTCCCCGACGGTCAACCCGCTGGCGGACGCCCAGTGGGTGGCGGTCGAGGTGATCGTGGAAGACCGGGTGGAACGTGAACTGGTGCCGCAACTGTGTCGCGCCGGAGCGACGGGCATCATCAGCTATGCCTTGAACAAAGTGGTTGCCTGAGCGCCGCAGCGCCGGCGTCGGGGCGGATGCTGACGCCCCGGTGTCGGCCGGCTCCGGCGGGCGGATTGCCATGATGCTTCTTCGGAAGACTATCGTCGCCTTGCTCGTGGGGACAGCGGCCGTGCTTGCGGGTTGCCAGGCCGGGCCGGCCCGCCTGGATACGGGCCTGCGGGGACCGGTGGCGGCCAGTGCGCCCCCGGGTGTGCCGGCCTCCCAGATCGATCCGCGCCAGGGGGAGGCCCTGGTGAAGGCCCGCTGGACATTGACGCAGGTGGTGGGGCACCTGCCCGAACCCGGGTTTCTGACGGCTGCGCCCGCCGCTGCCAGCCAACCGGCCGCCACGCAGCCGAGCACGCAACCCGTGGAACTGGATGGCGCTTCTCTGGCAGCCCAGGAGGCCTATGCGGCGGGGCGCATGGCTCTGCAGCACGACGACTATACGGGGGCCATCCGCTGGCTCAACCGGGCCCTGGAGGCGGCGCCGGGCCGGCCGGAAATCCTGCGCATTCTGGGCGACTTGTATGTTTCGGTGCTGCAGAACCGTCAGCGCGGCGCTGTGTATCTGGAGCAGGCCTTGCGGGGGGACCCCAATGATGTGGATACGCTGCTGCTCTTGGGCCGCAACGACCTGGAACTGGGCAAGTGGGATGAAGCCATCGTCATCCTGGCCCGGGCCGTACGCTCGCCGGACCATCCGGTGGATCCCGGCACCCTGCCCCTGGTGGACCATCTGCTGGCCGGAGCCCTGGAACGCGAAGGCTATGATGCCGCGGCGGCCGAGCGCTATCAGGCCTACCTGAGCGACGGTGTCCTCTTCAGCCGCACCACCCGATTCGTCCGGGAACTGGATCTGCTGGCCCAGCAGCGTGGCCACACCTGGGAGAACGTGGGGGATGCCTACAACCGCCTGGACGAGCCGGCCCGGGCGGCGGGGGCGTATGCCCAGAGCGCCGCGTATCTGGATGATTCCGACAGTGCCGGGCTGGTGGCCCGCCTGGCCTATACCGACTTGAGGCTCGGCCGCAGTGCCGACGCGTGCACGGCGGTGCTGGAACTGGTGAAAGCCGACCCGACGGATGCGGCCGGAGCGACGCTGGTGCGATATCTGGTGACCCAGGGAGTCAAGCCCCAGGCCCTGGCGCCGGCACTGCAGGCCATCTACACCCAGTCGGATCGGCCCGCCAATCTGGCCACGCTCATTGCGGACCTGCTGCCGCCGGCTCAGGGCCAGCAGTTCCTGTGGGCGCACCTGCAGGCCGACCCCACGGCCGGCTCGGTGTTTGAGGCCCTGCTGCAGCGGCGCCTGGCCCAGGGGACCAGCCCCAAGGTCATGGTCCAGGTGATCCGGGATACCGTGCAGGTGATTCAGGCCCGCCCCCAGGCGGCCCGCGGATATCTGCCCCTGCTGCGTCAGGCCGTCGCCAAGCCCGCAGAGTTACTGCCGGCGTTTGCCCTGCTGAGCACGAAGGAACGCCAGCTCGCCGCGGCGCGTTTCCTGCACGCTGCGGTTCTGCAGTGGACCGGAAAGACGGATGACGCCATGGCCGAACTGCGGGCGCTGGTGCAGGCCAAGGCCCCGGCACTGCCGCCGGATTTCATCGCGCCGCGTCTGGAGTTGGCGGGCCTGCTGCTGGCCCGGGGCCAGGCTCAGGAAGCTCAGACCGTGATGCAGCCCCTGGCGGCGCTGAGCGATCCTCGGGTGATCAGCCTGCGGGTGCGTATTCTGGCCCAGCTCAAGCACCCCGGGCAGGCCCTGCAACTGCTGGATGAGCAGTTGACGGGGCCCAACAGCCATGATGTGAACCTGGTGCTGCTGAAAGGGGCGCTGCTCCTGCAGCGCGACGGCCAGGACGGGGTGCCCGCGGTGGAGCAGCTTCTGTGGGATACCCTCGATGCTCAGCCCATGGCCGAACCGCTGTATGAAGCCCTGTTCCGCCTGTATGACGAGCACCGCACGGCGGAAAGCGACCGTCAGCGGCTGGCTTTGTTGCGCCGGGCCCTGCAAAACATCCCGGCGGCCCGCGTGACCCGCCTGAACCTGGCCCAGGAACAGATTCGCAATAACGCGCCGCAGGAAGCCCAGCGGATTCTGAACCTGATGCTGGCGGAGAACCCCAATGACTATGCGGCCCTGGAACTGATGCTGGTCGCCCTGCAGCGCGACGGCCAGGGCCAGGCGGCCAAAGATCTTCTGGCCAAGCGCCTGGCCGCCAGCCAGGTGCCGCCGACCCTGCTGCTGCTGGCACAGCGCTATTACAGTGTGATCGGCGATAACCAGGATCTCTACGATGTCACGGAACGGCTGCTCCGGCTGCAACCGGCCTCGCCCCAGCGGGACCGCCAACTGGCAGCGCTGTATCTCCAGACCGACCGTCCGCAGCAGGCAGTCCAGCTTCTGATGCCGCTGATGAAGGGGCCGCTGGACAAGCCGGCGGATTACTGTGCTCTGCTGGCCCGGGCCCTGCTGCGCAGCGACCAGGCCGGGCGGATCGACGGGCTGTTTGCGGAGGCCATCCGGCGCTGGCCGGCGGATGCGGCCAATCTGAAGTTCGAATGGGCCATGTCGCTGGATGTGCGCGGCCAGGATCAGCGGGCCAAGGCGCTGCTGGAAGAGGTTTTGGCGGCCCACCCCGACCATGCCCCGGCGGCCAATGCCCTGGGCTATGCTCTGGCCACCTCCGGTCAGCACCTGAACCGGGCCCGCGAATTGATCCAGCGGGCCATCAAAGCCGATCCGAACAACGCGGCTTACCTGGATTCCCTGGGCTGGGTGTATTACAAACTCGGGCGCTTTGCGGATGCCGCGGAATGGCTGATGCGGGCCCGGCTGCAGCCCGGTGGAGACCACCCGGTCATTCTGACCCATCTGGGGGACACCCTCTGGCGGCTGGGGCGCCGCCCGGAGGCTCTGAGGTACTGGCGGGCGGCCCAGCGGGCCACGACCCCGAATATGATCAGTGATGACCCCGAAGTGCGTGCTTTGGTCAAGGGCTTGGCCGCCCGCATCGACGCGATTACCCATGATCGCCAGCCCCCCATCTTTTCTCCGGCGCCGGGAGTCGCGGCCTCCCAACCGGCGGCCAT